>JAXHVS010000123.1:18207-48866 GCA_034189025.1 Bacteroidota bacterium | reverse complement strand
CATATCCATAACTATACCCGTAATATTTCGGTATTTTCAGGTCGTTGACCAGAATATTCACATGTTGCATCTTTTTATTGACCTCAATGGAGTTCATCAACTCAAACACATGCTTGCTGCTGTATTTCTGGCGTATCATAAAAATATTGGCATCGGCATACTGGCTAATTAGGATCGAGTCGGTTACCATCGCCACGGGAGGAGTATCGATAATAATATAATCGAATTCCTTTTGGGCACGCTCAAAGAAGGCTTCCATCCGTTTGGTTTCAATCAACTCTGCCGGGTTAGGTGGTATTGGCCCCGAAGGTGCCAGGTACAGGTTCTCGATATAGGTTGTTTTAATGATTTTATCATACTCGGTTTGCTCAATCAGGTAAGTGCTCAGCCCTGTTTCGTTAGGTATTTCGAATATACGGTGTAACGAAGGTTTCCGCATGTCTAACCCCACCAGCAGCACCTTTCTATTGCCCATGGCCATGATGGCTGCCAGGTTTACAGCAGCAAAGGTTTTGCCTTCACCACTGATCGTGGAGGTGATCATCACCACCTTCTGGCTTTTCTCGCGCAAAACATACTGTAAGTTGGTTCGCAGCGTACGGAACGATTCGGCCAGACTCCCTTTCGGATCGATATATACAGGGATGCTGTGATGGGAGTCGTTGTGTCCAATGGTTCCAATAACAGGAATCCGCGTGTTACGCTCAATATCTTTTTTGTCTTCGATTTTATTGTTAAAAAACTCAAACAGCAGGATAATACCGCCGGGAATACCCAGTCCCAGCACCAGGGCAATTAAGTAATTCTGCGACCGCTTGGGTGTTTGCAGCTGTGCATTCTGAGGTATCGCCATATCCAGAATCTTATTTTTCGATACATTGGATGCCTTGGTAATCCCTGCTTCAGCTCTTTTTTCCAGCAGGAAAGTATATAGCTCATTGTTCAGCTTATACTCCCTCTCGATATTCACCAGGCTGCGTTCATTTTGCGGTAGGCGGTTTATCTCTTTTTCTATGGCAGCAATCTCCTGGTTAAGCTTTTGCTGATTGATGTCATTCAGGTTTTGTCCGGTGCTTACCTGTTCTTTTAAGCTTGCCTTTAACAGCTCAATTTCCTGAGTAAGCATCGTAATATTCGAGGTACCTTCGTTGGCATACAACCGGTAACGGTTGAGCAACGACAATTTTTCGTTATACTCCTTCACCAGGCTTTCGAGCGATGCATTGGTGATATTTAAAGAGGTAGGGTTGACAATGGGCTCACTACTGGTTTTGGAGGCCAGGTAATTTTCAATATACTGGTAATAGCGATTATTGAGCTCAATCTCCATTTTTCGCTTTTGCAGCTGGTTAAGGTCCTGCATCAGCAAAGACCCTTTTTGTCCCAGGTCAAAAATCTGGTTGTCGGAGCGGAACTTTTGCAGCTGATATTCGGCCTTGTTTAGCGAGTCAACAATTACTTTCAGCTGCTCATCGATAAACTCCAGGGTATTTTGTGCCTGTCGGTTTTTCTCTTCCAGGTCGCTTTGGATATACACCTGTGCCAGCTTATTGAGGTACGCTGCCATTTTTTCGGGCACAAAACCATTAATGCGCAGGGTTAATACCGAGCCCCGTTCATCGTTCGTTTCCACATTCAGCTTACTGCGATATTGTTTAGCCAGCGAATTAATATCGTTAAAGAAAAAATAATATTTATTCGATGCCTCGGGATTATATGTAAAACTTTCGGGATCGGTGAGGACTATTTTAAACGAAAAATCTTCGTTTTGAAAAGTTTCGCCAAATTTCATCTCTTTACGGATGCCGTAATTATCGTTAATCTCCATCAAGTAGTGCTCGTTGCTTAGTATCTTTATATCGATCCGGTATCCTTTACGCTGGACAAATCCAGCGTCTGGAATTACCGTAAAAAGATTATTTTGATACTGTTTAGCTTCGGCAATCTCGCGTCGTCCCACACCCACGTATGTAATATCAAAATCCAGGTCTTCAATTGCTTTTCGGGCCATGGCGTACGACTTAAGGATAGCGATCTCGTTTACCACTTCGGCACGCATGATGCGGCGGCGCATGCCCAGCTCAGAGATCAGTGCAGATACCGTTCCTACTTCGGCCTCATCGTCGCCAACAATTACCGAGGTACTAATGGAATAGGTCGGCTCCGAATAGCGATTTACCATATAGGCAATGCTCATGGCCAGGCCAAGGGCTATAGCAAACCAGTACCAGTTGGCCAGGAACTTAAACAGATATTTCTTAATATCAATACTCTCTTCCCCGTCTGCCGACAAGGCAGGCTGGTAAAAATTATGTTGGGGGTTTGTTTCCATGCTTGTTTTGTTTTTATTTTTTTCCCGCGAAGGCGCTATTTTTTCCCGCGAAGGCGCTAAGTCGCGAAGGTTCTTTTTATTATTACACGATTATTAATTCATTAAATTCAATATCAATGCAATAGCGGTGAGGGTGGAGGTCAAAGCACTGATCACGAACACGTAGTCCGAAGCTTGCTCACGGAAGAGGGTTGATCCCAGCGGCTCCACATAAATCACATCATTGGGCATAATATAGTATAAATCATCTTTAATGATATCATCGTCAGTAAGGTCGATTCGATAAGAATGCGTTCCTTTTTCTGTTTGGCGCAACAGCAGCACCTTTTTACGGTTCCCGTTGTAAGTAATATCTCCGGCATAGGCCAAAGCTTCCATTATATTTACCTGGTTAGCGGTAACCTGCTTCACGCCGGGTGTTTTCACTTCTCCCATCACGGTAAACTTAAAGTTTGCCAGTTTCAGGATGATCTGTGGGTCTTTAAGGAATCGCATAGTACGTTGTTTTACTGAGTCCTGTGCCTGATCGATGGTTAGTTCTGATACCCGGATCTTATCCAGTAACGGCATTTCGATATAACCAGAATCATTTACCAGGTATCCGGTGTAAAATACCGATTCAGGTCGTACATATTGCGAAGCGTTTTGTGAAGAAAACGGATTAAACATCTGGTTGATTTCCTCATTTTCGGTGATGATCTGAATGTAAAGCAGATCGCCGGGCTGCAGCCGATAGCCCGATTTATTTTTTTCAAAAATACCTTCGCTGCCGGTCTCCTGCAAATCCTGAAGATAGGTCAGCTTTTTGTAAGAGTTGCAAGAGCTGAAAATCAAAATTGCTGACAGGCTGATGATTATAGGCGTTAAAAATTTTTTCATGTTTGTATTTTATGAAATGGTAAAATAGTAAATTAATTATGTTGCAAAATTCTGATTATTTTGATCTCCTAAGTTTCAGGAAAAGATTTCTTTTTCTCTCGCATAGCCGCTAAGATGCAAGGTTTATTTTGTAAATTGGTGAAATTGGAAATTAGTAAATTTGCTTAGTTTTTAAAATTTATACCTATTACTTGTTTTGTATCCTGCCTCCTGCTACTTGAATCTTATATTTTGTGTCTTTATACTTGTGTCTTGTATTTTATAACTTACTACCTCCTGCCGGTGCCGTCCCGTCCCGAGCTATCGGGATATTCTCCGTAGCTTTTGTGTAGGAGAACCGATAAAACACAGCTCCGCTTCCTCAGTCCCATAATTTTAGTTGCGAAATGGTTGCCAAGAAAGCGTTTAAATCTATCGTCATCCTGTCCCGATAATTATCGGGCTTGACCAAGGATGACTATTTAACTTAATCAAATATAATTAAACCTTCTTTAAATACGAAGGATTTATTCTAATTAAAATATTCTGGTTAATCGACTCAATCCGAACCAGCACTTTATATTTGTTTAAATGCTGAACCATCTCACCCTCAATGCCTTTCAGTGTGCCATGTTCTACACACACTTTCTCTCCTAAATCAAAGGTGTCGGCAGTAACCTCAAATTCTTCTTCGCTACTTAAAACTGATTTTATGAGGTCAATCTCATTTTCCCTGACAGGGGCAGGCTTACCCGAAAAACGAATTACAGTAACTATTCCCGGTGTATTTAGGGCTTTTTGTAAATCATGTTCAGCAACTTTTACAAAAATATAGGATCGGATAAACGGTTGTTCGACCCACTTTTTGCGGTCGCTCCACTGTTTCAACCGCTTTTCTAAAGGTAAATAGGTTTCTATCCCTTTCTCAACAAGCTCTTTGTATGCTTTTTTCTCCGATTTTGATTTGGTATATAATGCAAACCACCTTTTTTCTGCCATCGCCTTATTTTCCTGCAAAAATAATAATTCTATACCAATGAATCGATAAAAAAAACAAAATTTCTACCCGCCAAGCCGCTTAGAGCAGCTTGGTGGATTAATTTAACGGACAAGAATGTCCGTTGTACTTTAACGGATCATTATCCCTAAAAATTTTCCACCATCTTGCGGGCGATAAATTCCGCCGCTTTACCATCGCCAAAAATAGGAGGGAAATTTATCGTCGGGCCCGAACGAAAAGATTGAAATGCTTGAATGATTTTCTGCTGATCGGCATCACAAATCTTTCCGGCTCCCTGTTCCACAATCTCCACCCACTCGGTTTGTGGCCTTAAAATAATCACTGGTTTACGAAAAAAGTAAGCTTCTTTTTGCACTCCACCCGAATCGGTCATGATCATAGCTGCATTTTTTTCCAGGTTAATCATATCTAAAAAAGATACCGGCTTCGAAATCGTTATTCGCTTATTCTCGGTAATCTTTTGATACAACGAAAGCGTTAAATTTTTAGATAACATCTTTTTCGTTCGCGGATGCAGAGGGATAAATATATCAATCTCTTGCTCGGTAGTGAGTTGATGGATTGCCCCAAAGATCGCTTCCAGCCGTTTGGGCTGATCGGTATTATGATCGCGATGAATGGTAGCTAAAACATACTGGTTTGGGTTGGTTTTAAAATGATTGAAAATGGCAGATTGCATTTCTGCCACACGGGCAAAATAAAGAGAATTATCGTACATCACATCCCCACAGTGAAAAACACCGGGATGATCGACCGTAAAGAGTTTGCTATTATGTTGTTCAAACCCTTCGTTTTGCAAGTTGTTTAATCCGGCTTTTGTGGGTGTAAACAATAAGGTAGAAACATGATCGCTCATGATACGATTGATCTCTTCGGGCATGGATTTATTGAACGATCGTAAACCGGCTTCGATATGCACAACGGGCACATGCATTTTTGAGGCCGCAATGGCTCCGGCAAGAGTAGAGTTAGTATCACCATACAAAACGATAGCATTTGGTTTATTCTCCTGCAATATTTTTTCGATGCCCTGAATCATTTTTGCTGTCTGTATGCCATGCGATGCCGAGCCAATATTTAAATTGATATCCGGTTGCGGAATCTGCAACTCATCGAAAAAAACCTGCGACATGTTATGGTCATAATGCTGGCCAGTATGTACAATGATCTCGGTGATTTGATGCTTAAAATGATTTTTTATTGCCCGGCTTAAAGCGGCAGCTTTAATAATCTGTGGACGTGCACCTACTATCGTAATAATTTTTATCATCCTATAAAATTAATCCCTATCGAAATAAAGAAAAAAATGCCATACTTCAAATTTGTATGGCAAAATATTTATAATATAATGACAGCCATTTTTCACAAAGCAAAAGCCGCTTTGATCTTATCGACATAATCCAGCTTTTCCCAGGCAAAAAATTCCACTTCTTTTTCATAGATACGTTCATTACAACCATTGCCCCCTTCAATAAGGGTAACTTTTTCTTTTTTGTAATCGCGCCCCATATGTCCGTAGGCTGCTGTTTCTTGAAAAACAGGATATTTTAACCCCAGCCGTTTCACGATTGCTGCAGGCCGCATATCAAACAGCCTTTTAATTTCTTCGGCGATCTGTCCGTCATTCATATTCACATGGGCAGTGCCAAAAGTGTTTACATAAAGGCCTACCGGTTCGGCAACACCAATAGCATAAGCTACCTGTATCAGGGCTTCTTCGGCAACTCCGGCAGCTACCAGGTTTTTGGCAATATGACGTGCTGCATAAGCAGCCGAACGGTCAACTTTAGACGAATCTTTTCCAGAAAAAGCTCCGCCACCATGAGCCCCTTTACCTCCATATGTGTCAACAATAATTTTCCGCCCGGTAAGTCCGGTATCACCATGTGGCCCACCGATAACAAACTTACCTGTAGGGTTAACATGAAGAATGATATCTTCGGTAAATAATTTTTGTACCCTTTCCGGAAAGCGAGCTTTGGCACGAGGAATTAAAATATTCTTCACATCATTTTTTATCGTTTCCAGCATCTTTTGCTCTTCGGCAAAATCATCATGTTGGGTAGAAACAACAATGGTATGGATTTTTACCGGTTCGTTTTGATCGTTATACTCAATGGTAACCTGCGATTTGGAATCTGGCCTCAGGTAATGCATTTCGCGCCCTTCGCGCCGAATTTTTGCCAGCTCTTGCAATAAAACATGTGAAAGCACTAATGCCAAAGGCATATAATCATCGGTTTCTTTGTTGGCATAGCCAAACATCATTCCCTGGTCGCCGGCGCCTTGCTCTTCCTCTTTAGCACGAACTACCCCCTGGTTAATATCTGGTGATTGTTCATGAATGGAAGATATAACACCGCAGGACTCTGAATCAAATCGATAATTTGGCCTGGTATAACCAATTCGTTTAATAACTCTTCGGGCAACCTCCTGAACATCTACGTATGCATTTGTTTTTACCTCTCCGCTTAAAACAACCAACCCTGTAGTAACCAGCGTTTCGCAAGCAACCTTCGAATCGGGATCGCGACGAAGAAATTCATCTAACAATGCATCGGATATTTGATCAGCAACCTTGTCCGGATGTCCCTCAGAGACAGATTCAGATGTAAATAAATATCCCATAATTATTGTTATTTATAATGATTTAAAATAAGAAACACCAAAAATAATTATTCCTTTCCACAATTACTAAATTTTATTCCTGATTTATTATTAAAAGCCCATCGGTTTCTGATTTATTTTAAACAAACCGACGTCTTTCTTGTATTATTCCTATTTATCATTATTCAAAAACAAACCAATGAATCATCTCATTATCATAAGCCCATCCACGAGAAGATAGTTTAAATTACCACATTAAAAACAAAATCCAGGCATACACAAAAATGGTTGGCGACGAGGTTAAAGTACGGGATTTATATAAAATAAATTTAGGCCTGTATTAGATTATCATGAATTAAAATATGTAAAAGAAGAAAATATATGCCCCGATATATTGGTTGAGCAAAGTTACATTCCCTGGTCCGATGAGTTAACGTTTATTTATCCACTGTGGTGGAATGCATTCCCTGCCATTTTAAAGTGGTATATTGACCGTATTTTTACCAACGGATTTGCTTTAAGAATAATTACTAAAGTTTAAAATCCAAAATTTAATCCAAACGAAATTGTACTTTGTTTCCCGTGGAACATAGGTGCGGTATACTTATCCAAATCGCCTGTAATATTGCTATAAAGATAATGTACAAAAAGATACCCGTCGTTTACAACCTGATAACGGGCTTGTAATGCCAACGACTGATTTTCCCACTCAACAGTATCCATAAATGGATTTCCCAAACGGGAACCACCCAGTTCATCATAATCTTTCCCTTTTTGTGCCAGCATCCAGGCTATTTTTAACGACAATGTTTTTACCGGTTTTACCTGTACAGCCAGATAAACTTCCTGAGCATTGTCCATTAAATAATGGCCAAGATTATAGCCGTTGCTTTCAAAAGTAGTTGTAGGAATATGATGTTTGTAATTTAACGGCATAGTCTTAGTATATTCGGTGGTAATAAAAGTATTGGGGATAAGATCGCTAATTCGCATACTGGTTTTTAAGCTCCAGAAATTCCATACCGTATCATTAAATATCCGGCTGGTAGAAAGCTCATCAACAAACAGCGTTACTGACAGGTGCACTTTTTTGATATTTCGTGAGCTGATATCAAAAAACATTTGTGAATTTTGCCCTACATTACGCCCGGATTTATCGGTGGCATTATACGTGTGATCTACTGACTTATAAAACATTACAGGGATTAAATATTGTAATTGCGGCCCGTTAGCGCTGTAAATCACTGAATTTCCTGCCGAAAGATAAAACCGATCAAAGGGTTTAAAGGTAAAGAGGTTGGCCGCCAGATATTTATTAAACATCATATCTCTTTGGTCGGTGCCATAGGCATTAGTAAAGGTTAGCGAAGAGGCACTATCGATTACTTCGGATACCAGCCACCCGTGCACCCAGTTAAACTCGAACCACTCTACAGGTTTGAGCTGTAGTTTCAAATGAGCAAAAGAGGGTGTTCTGCCCGAAAAAATATTCGCTCCATGATAATTATTTCCCCACATAAAATGGTCTTTAACAACGCCAAAACTTCCCCAATCCCAGCTATAGGTTAACCCGCCACGCATTTCGCTATAATCTCCGCCACCATCAACATACTTATAATTCGCTCCCACACGGCGGGTAAGGAAATCTTCTTTGGCCAAAAACTCACTTTCATGATTGTCGCGTAAGCTGGCATAAAAACCAAAATGATCGCCGATATATGCATGTGCTTCTGCTCCATTCCACCGATGATAAAAACGGCCACTATCGTTCATGAAATATTCAGCACCCAGAATGGCATTTACAGAAAAAGAAAACAGGGAATCTTTGTAATATAAAATATCAAAACGCTTATCGAAATTTTTATCTTCTTGTAACTCTTTATTAAAATCTTTTAAATAAAAATCCAGTTCAGCTTGTTGTCTTTTATTCAAAGGATATTCGCTTTCGCGGATAACATTTAACTTTTGAGCAATAAAATTTCGTGAGTATGGCTTTACGGTGGTATTGATATCAATAACGCCAAGGTTGGCAAACTCATCTAAAAACGTATAAATAGATTGATTGGAAGGATGATAATATACATCCTGTGCAAAAGCCAGGTTTGAAACAACCAATAATAATATACATCCTATTTTTTTCATTTATAAAAATGATTCGCTTTTTTAGTTAAAACAATGCTATGCAACGTAATGTTCTTTAAAAAAACTATGCGCTTCGCGCATTTTTAAATATAATATTCCAAACAGCAATCCAAAAATACTTCCAATCCGTTAAAAAAGGATGTTTTTCATATGCATTAAGATATTTAAATTCCGAAGCCTGAATTTTCTCAAGGGTTTTGGGCAAATCAACATAAAACGGAGGAATAAGTCCTGGTTTGGTTTTTATTCTTTTTTCCTGGAGCTCTTTTGAATACAGGCTAAAATAATGCTCACTCAAAGGGCGAACACCCACAATTTTTAATTCGCCCCGAAAAAAATTAATAAGCATGGGCAATTCATCGATCCAAAATTTACGAAAAAACTTACCAATGGTTGTCACCCGAAAATCATCCTTAAACTTGCCACTCTCCTCAAGAGCTGATTTTTCATACACATATTCCTGCAAATATTCCGCATAAGGATGCATGGTTCGAAACTTATATACTTGAATAATCTTACCATCTTTCCCTATACGGCTAAGTCTTACTAAAGGGCCATAGGTTGGTTCCATATCGTAATACGGATTACGTGTTTTACGCGCAACAAAATAAAGCCAACCGTTTATTTCTTTCTCATTCAAAATTTTGAACCCACAGGAATATAGTCGTCCAAAAGTTTCGGCTTTGGAAATTACCCGATTATTCCCCCGTGTTAAAAAAAAATATATCCGTTTAGTAAGGTTAAATTTGGGAAATACTCTTTTTAAAATAAAATCTAACAGGTAATAAAAACGATTGATTACAGGCGGATATTTGTGCAAAATACGTTTCTTGCGCTGGTCTTTGGTCTCTACACATCCAATAAAAATTCCTCCATCGACAAGCTTTCGGTTGATCGATTCAAAAAACTTATTAATAAAACGAATATCATTTATCCGTTTAAGATTCACTAATTTCAGGTATGTTTTTTCGGGTAATTTATCTACATTAAAACGTGTTGTTGTTGCCAGCAAGGAATAGTTTGGAATATTTAGGTCAATGTTTTCTGTTAAAAATTGAAATACTTCTTCACCAGATTCTTCAACAATAATTTCTTTAATATTCTCCGTGACCGGTTTGAGTGTAATTTCCGGAGGAAAAGGCTCTGCTCTGGGGACATCATTTTCTCTACCAACAATTCGTTGATAATGCTCAAAAACCTTAGAGGTATCTTCTTTTATACGGGTATTGCAAATATAATAATCGCAGAACGCAAAAATAAGTTCTAAAATTGCTGTTACACCTATTGTTCCAAAAACAATTAACCGCGAAAAATTTTGTGATTGAAACAAAAACATTAACAAGGTGATAATCCCGGTAATAAATAAATTAACAATAATAATATACATAAAAGCTCGGCTAAGTTTTAGCCGTTGGGGTGCAGAATACTTTTTAGATACAAAAGATATGAGTATCCAAAGGGAGATAAAAACTATCAGTGGAATGTTATATTTGGGAAAATAAGATGATGAATCACCTGGTTTTATCCATAAAATAAAACCCAGCGCCACAAACAAAGCAACAAGATCAAAAAAAATATTAATAAAAAGTGATCTACGACTCATTGGTAGAATTTTAATTTCTCGTTTAAAAATTAAAGTTAATGAATCCTTTTTAAAAATTTTTATGCAAATGCATTTATATTTTTGACAGAAATCAAAAAATGTTGGACGAACTTGCCCTTTCAACAAAAAATGATTCTCCTACCCGCCTGATGATTCAAACCAGAGGGTGTGATTAAATATTCCCAAATATATTAAGGGTGTTAATCTGCAAGAGATATTTTGCGCAAACAAGTATTTATACCCTCCCTTCGGACAATTTTTCGGCCAATATCCAAACAATAATTTAGATTTTACAATGCTGGAAAAAAATCGGCTACTGCTTTCCAGAAGGGCGATTATGTAAACCGCACTCTTTTTTTTCGGGTTCTTCCCACCACCATCTTCCGGCACGAATATCTTCGCCTGGCTTTACTGCCCGGGTACATGGTTGACAGCCAATACTTGGAAAACCCTTATCATGTAATTCATTATAAGGCACATTGTGCTTTTTAATATAATCCCAAACATCTTGTTCAGTCCACTCAATTAATGGATTGATTTTAATTAATCCATTTTGTTCGTCCCATTCAACCACTTTATTATTGATCCGGGTAATAGATTGCTCCCTCCGTAAACCACAAATCCATGCATTTAATCCTTTAAAGGCTCTTTTTAGTGGTTCCTTTTTACGCAAATAACAGCATCTTTCCCGATTTTCCACACTTTTATAAAAAGGGTTAATCCCTTTTTCCTCAACCATCTCTTCCACTTTTTTATAGTCAGGAAAATACACTTTTAGTTTAATATTGTAATGATTAGAAGTTTTTTCAATCAGATCATAGGTTTCTGGAAATAACCTCCCGGTATCTAAGGTAAAAATGGTTGTCTTTTTATTGATTTTGCTAAGCATGTCTGTAATTACCTGGTCTTCGGCACCCAGGCTTGATGCAAAAGCCACTTTTGAACCATATTGATCCATAGCAAATTTTAAAACATCTTCGGGAGATTTGTTTTTTAACTGTTCTGCCATTTGTTTTGCCTGTTCAACCTTATCCATTTTGATTATTTTTTTATTGTTCAGACTTGCAAATGTACAAAATATTATCCAAAGGATTATTTTAATGAATTTCTTTAAAAATGTATCGCACACATTATCAGACACATATTCTCATTTTTTAAAAGAAACTTCCACTTCTTATTTGATTATACAGCTTTTATTTTTTAAGTTTACATTCTTTGCTTTAATAAAATTTGATGCTATGATACCAGAAAATTTTATAAAATATATTGAGGATAGCATAAAGAATAACTGGGACTATCCAGCACTTTCCGATTACCAGGGTGAAATTTATACCTATGGTGAAGTAGCAAGAAAAATTGTGCGGATTCATATTATGTTCGAAGAATGTAATGTTAAAAAGGGCGATAAAATTGCTTTAATCGGAAAAAACTCTGCCAACTGGGCCATGACCTATTTAGCTATTATAACTTATGGTGCTGTTGTTGTTCCCATTCTACCGGATTTTCTTCCAAATGATGTTCATCATATTGTCAATCATTCCGATTCGATTGTTCTATTTACCGGAGATCCCATTTGGGAAAATTTGGACGAAAGCACTATGCCTAATCTAAGAGCAATCTTTTCACTCACCGATTTTAGAATGCTTGTTGAGGGAGAAAATGAAAAAGTAACCGAAAAATTACAAAAAATTGATCAACTCTACGAAGAATTCTATCCCGGAGGAATAACCGCCCAAAAATTAGCATTCGATGAGATTTCCAACGAAGAGGTGGGTGTATTAAATTATACCTCAGGAACAACCGGGTTTTCAAAAGGAGTAGTGTTACCGCTGAATAGTCTGGCTGCAAACGTACGTTTTGCTCATAGAAACATGCCATTAAATCCTGGCGACAATATTGTATCATTTCTTCCCTTAGCACATACCTATGGATGTGCTTTTGAATTTTTATGGCCTTTCACGGTGGGTTGTCATATCCACTTTTTAACCAGAACCCCTTCACCAAAAATATTAGTACAAGCTTTTCAGGAGGTTAAACCGGCCATTATTATTACGGTACCGCTGATTATTGAAAAAATTTACAAAAAACAAATTTTGCCCATTATGGGTAAAAAATCGATGCAGCTCTTACTAAACCTTCCTATACTAAATAAGGCCATCTACCAAAAAATAAAAAATAAACTTACCGAAGTGTTTGGTGGTAATTTTAAAGAGGTAGTTTTGGGTGGCGCTGCTTTAAATAAAGATGTAGAAGCCTTTTTAAATAAAATTAAATTTAACTATTCGGTAGGTTATGGAATGACCGAATGTGGCCCTTTAATAAGTTATGCCAACTGGGATAAAACAAAATTCAGATCATCCGGGAAATTGGTTGATACACTGGAGATCATGATTGACTCGAAAGATCCATACAATGAGGTAGGTGAGATTTTAGTCCGTGGAGAAAATGTAATGTATGGATACTATAAAAATGTTGAAGCTACCGAACAAGCGATTGATAAAGACGGGTGGTTACATACAGGCGATTTAGGGATTACGGATGAAGAAAATTATGTTTTTATTAAAGGGAGGAGCAAAAGTGTTATTGTTGGGCCTTCAGGCGAAAATATTTATCCCGAAGAAATTGAGGCAAAAATTAATAACTTAGCGTATGTACAAGAATCTGTGGTGATTGAAAAAGAGAACAAATTAATTGCACTGGTATATCCCGATTATGAATTGGTTGATATTGATAAAATAAGTGAATCGAGATTAAACGAAATAATGGAAGAGTATAAAAATGAAATTAATACAACGTTGGCAAAGTACATGCAAATTTCTAAAATAAAAATCTGGCCCGAAGAATTTAAAAAGACCCCTAAACAGAGTATTAAAAGATATTTATATGATGCTGACTCGATTTGATTTAATCAAAAAACAATTCATCTTTTTTTGATCATTAGGGAAAGAAAAAGCTAACACCAATTGCAAAAGATAAAATTTTTGAACTCCTCTCTACACCGGCAATAATATTATAATATACATAATCGGCAAGCGTATTTATTTCAAAATACGTTTCAATAAAATCAAAAAAATATTTTTCATCAATATCAAACGTTAATTTATTCCCCATAAAAAGGCAGGCATAAACACAATTTGCACCGTAATATCCGCTTGGGTATTTGCTAGGTAATCGGGCATACGAATTTTGCCCAGGTTCAAAGCTCACAGAAAAACCGGCAAAAATAGAAAATTCATATGCGGGTTTATTAAAATTGATCAACCGGAATGAATTTTTCTGAGTAAATGTATGTATTCTGGCATTTCCCCGATATTCGGGCACATATCCATATATTATATCACTTTGAGCCTTTTCTTTCCACCAACTGTATCCTGTTCCAAAAGATATAAAACCAATGTTGCCGGCAAACTGCATTTTAAGATAATCCGGAGTATACCATTTATTTTCTTGTTTAGTACTTTCTAAACTCAAATCTTCCTGAGCAAAGGTGAATCCCTGTGTAAAAACAAAAATTAAAATAGTTTGTTGTATTTTATTCCTCATTTTAAAATATTAAAATTTTATTTGTTCTACTTTTACCTCATCATCACAAGCAGTAATAATAACATATTCTTTATCCATAATCGATTCAACAGACAGGTAAAGCATTTCATCACTATAATAATTCCCATATTCAAAACGATGAATATGTCCGTGAATGGATAAATCGACATCGTATTCCAACATAATCTCGCGGTATAAGACTTCATACTCATCCGTAAATTGGTCTCCATAAGGAGGAATATGGCATAAAACAAAAATGTTTTTGTAAGTTCCGGCGTAGGCTCTTTTCAACTGAGTTTCAAGCCAACTCATATTCGGTGTTTTATTACTTTCCCAAAAAACATCATCAAAAAGAATAAAAAAATTATCATGGTATACAAAACATTTATTAGGTTGCCCATACATCTTTTTATAAATTACACCTCCATTAGATCTATAATCATGGTTTCCTATCACTGTAAAATAAGGAACAATCAGTTTTTCCATTTTTTCATAAAAAAGCTCATATTCCTTTAAATATCCATGATCAGCAAAATCGCCGTTTACAATTACAAAATCAATTTCAGGACGTTTATTAACATCATTTACAGCCTTACTTAAATCGCTATAATTGTAATGCGGATCGGCAAATACAGCAAATTTAACCGTGTCTTTAGGTGTTGTGTTTGCATATAATTTAATAAAATTATGTGTGTGTGAATTTTTATACGAACTTTTCACATTAGCAGCATACGGGCTATATTCAAAATAATCGTCACACGAAACAATATAAAAAGGAACAATCAATAAGACTATCCAGGTTATTAGATATATAACTTTTCTATTTATTATTACCATTTTATGAACAACTTTAATTTATTAATATATAGTTGTTATTTTCTTTCTAAAAAATCAATCGTATCAGAGATTTTTTCCATCTTCAGTATTTCTACATCCGGAATTACAACCCTAAATTCATTTTTAATCCTATTTGCTAATCCCATTAAATCTAAAATATCGTGATTAAAATCAAAGTAATAATCTGTTTCTTTCGAAATTTTCGATTGGCCTACTCCATAGTCAATAAGGACTTTTTGCAATCTTTTTTCTATATTTTTCATAAACACAACAATAAAAATCCGGCTGTTTGGTTTGTATTCGGCTACATTTTTTATTTTTTAATTAGCTGGTAAAGTTGAACAAAAACTTTTTCAAGATTTTGATATAAAAATTCTGTTGTGCCAGAAAAAATTGAATTTATAGCAATTCCATCTTGAAGCCACTGAAAATGATTTGCCAAAAGCTTTAAGTCAATATCATTTCTTAACTCACCCCGTTTTATCCCATTTTCAACAATTTTTAGCCAAAAATTTAATTCATGCTTATTTTCAAGTTCTATTTTCTTTCTAAAATCAGTGGCATAATTTGCAATATCAAGCATTAATCTGTAATATCCCATTCCATGGTCATCGTTGCCTAAATAATCTCTAACTTTTTCTCCACTTTTTTTAATGTTATTAATATATTTATACATATAATCATAAAAAGAAATATCAGGGTTGATTTCTAATTCGCTATTAAATGGATAAATGGAAAAAAAGAGATTATTAAGGGCTTCGCAAAATAACTGTTCTTTATTTTCAAAATAGTAATAAAAAGCCCCTTTTGATAATCCGGTAGCTTTTACGAGCATACTCATGGTTACCTCCTTATATCCCTTCTGTAGGAACAATCTGAACGAAGTTAAGGTAATATGTTCTTTTGTTGGATTCATAAAAACCGACCGTTTGGTTTGTAAATATATAAAAATTTTTGACAAAACCCTCTTTTTTGCATTTTCTAGCAATACATTTTAATTATTTCATCTAAAAACATAAACAATACGATTAAATAGGAATAAATTTATATGTTATTCGTTATCTTTGAAAAAATAAAGTTACGTATTCATTGTGAAACAATTCGTAATAATTGTTGCAGGAGGTTCCGGAAAAAGAATGGAAAGTGATATTCCTAAGCAATTTTTAGAGATTAAAGGAATTCCACTACTAATGCTAAGCATCCAGGCTTTCTATCGATTCAACACTAAAATTGAAATTATTATTGCTTTACCTGAAAATCAGATCATTTATTGGCAAGAACTTTGCAAAAAACATGCTTTTAGCATAAAACACCAAATTGTACCTGGTGGCCAAACCCGTTACCATTCGGTAAAAAATGCCTTACAAAAAATTGGTACGGAAGGTATTGTTGCTATTCACGATGCCGTTCGGCCGCTGGTGAGTCAAGAAACCATTCAACGTGTTTTTGAAACTGCAATGGCCCATGGTAATGCGGTACCCTATATTGATATCACAGATTCGGTTCGACAGGTAACCCGCGATGGAAACAATCCGGTTGACCGGTCTAAATACAAAATTATTCAAACACCTCAGGCGTTTACCTGCAAAATCATTAAGAGAGCTTATGAAGAATCTTTTGACCCATTGTTTACCGATGATGCTAGTGTAGCAGAAAAAGGAGGGCAAAAAATAAACCTGGTGCATGGTAATCGTGAAAATATTAAAATTACCACCCTGGCTGATTTAATTGTTGCTAAGGCGTTATTGAATCATTTATCCGAATGAAAAACCAAAAAAGGAATATTTGTATGAAACAACACTTTTCTGGCTTTGCTCGGATTAAATAGTTTTGAAATAATTCCTCTTTTATGTGTTACCATTGAAATGATATCGATATTTTTTCTCCGTACAAATTCCTGTATTCCTTTTAAAAAGTCTTCTTCTTCAATAATTGAACATTCTACTTCATAATCGCCATATTGTTCCTTGAGTTTGGTTTTAAAATTGTCCATTTTTACTTTATCCCAAACATTGGAATCAGCAGTTCCAATATGCACACAATATAAGCGGATATCAAAAGGAGCAACAATGCTCATTAACTTTTTAATTGCTTTATAATCCGACTCATCAAAATCGGTAGCATACATGATATTAATAGTTGCTATGCCCTGGTATATAGAATCTTCGGGGATTACCAAAACAGGCCTTTGGGCATTTTCTATAATTTTTGCAGCTACACTGCCAATTAAGTCATTTTCGCGTTCGCCCTGGCCTCTGGTTCCAATAATTATTACTTCGGGTTGATATTCTTCGCTTTTATCGATAATTTCATCACTTGCAATCCCGCTAATCAACTCATAATCTATCTTAACTCCCTCAATATGGTCTCTTTCAACTTTCTCCATTAAATCATTATAAAAGCTTTCCATATTTTCTTTGGCACGAACTTCTATCTCACGAATTATTTCATCCATATTTACCTGATAATAATAGGTGTCGGTAAGTGGCATGGAATTGATAATAGGATTATAATAAACATGCAAAAGCTTAATTTCAGCTTTAAGCCTTTCTGCTAAACCAATTGCATAACGGCATGCATTAACAGAGTAATCACTAAAATCTATGGGAACGAGTATTTTTTGTACATTTTCGTAATCGCCTTCATTGGTTTCTTTCTCTTCATGCCGGAATTGTTCGCTCACCTTTTCCACAATACGCAAAGCTTTCTCTAAATCTTTAGAATTAACACGCACCTTTACTCCTCCTGAGATGGAGGAATAAATAAGATTGACATTTTTTAGATAACATTTTATTCCTTCAGCCTCAAGCCTAGTACGTAATATTTCGGCTCGCTGATAATTATGAATTGCAATGGTAACTATACGTTCTTCCATAATCATAAATTTTAGAATTCAAATAATATAACTGCCAGACAAACAATTATAAGTGTTATAAGTATCCTTTTGCTCCAATTTTGGTAAAAAATTTTTCGGCAAAGATACTTAGCTCTTTAGGAAACATTTTTATTAGCTTCCCGAAATCAGGCTCTGTATTTCTATTCGTAGCCAGGCTTTTAGGATCCTCAGGTGGTGGTGGCACAGAACTTTTCCCAACATACGGTAACATTAACCAGCTTTCAGGGTGCTCTTTAAATAGTGGTAATAATTCATAAGCAATAATTAATAATTTCCCTCTGTTTAAATGATCATTCTTTCTTAATTTATTGATTTGATATTCCACCCATTCGTTTGCTACCTGATATTTTACCATATCAACTTTACTAAAGGCAGCACCTAATAAATTACTTTTATACGAATCAAAATTATACCAGTAATCTTCCAGCTCTTTATTTGGTGGACTTTCTTCCCATTTGTGGGCTAAAAAATCCAAAGCATATAAAGCTGCAATATGACATAATAACTCAATCATCCAGCTATTAATTCGCGGGTCACAATAAATTCTGCACAACTCTTGTGAGAATTGAAAAGCAATTTGATTATAATAAACACCCGACACATTTATTCCTATTTTATAAAAATCTTTTCCCAATGGCCAATAAAATGTAGGCCCAGCTTCCAGGTCGTTAATCAACTTAATCGGTTTATATCCCATGGGTGGGCCCGTTGAAATTAACCGGTCAAACTCTTTAACAATATCGTTAATTACAAACGCCACCTGGTTATTTAGCTCCTTTTTTTCGAAAACATTAATGTTAATGGTCCATTTTTCCATAATATTATTTTTTTTTATTTTCTAACTTTTCAATCTGCCTTTGAAAATCAACAACTTCCGGCAGGCTTAGGTAGGCGACAATTATTTTTTAAAATTTACAAAAAAAATATTGAAAAAACAAGTCTGTTTTATCAGATTTTATATAATTATAATTGGTTTGACATTTCATATCATTCGAAAAATATTATTTTTGTGTCTTATTAATTATAACCGTTAAAACTATGGAGTTAAGAAGAAGTTTTATTAAAGATTTATTACAATCTACGGAAGTAGGCCGGAAGGTAAATGTAAAAGGGTGGGTAAGAACCAAACGAGGAAATAAAAATATTGCATTTGTAGCTTTAAACGACGGTTCCACTATCAACAACATTCAGATCGTTATTGATATCCCTAATTTTGACGAAAATTTAATCAAAAAAATAACTACCGGAGCAAGCATTAGTGCAAACGGAATGCTTGTTAAATCATTAGGAAAAGGACAAAATGTTGAAATCCATGCTCAGGAGGTAGAGCTATATGGGACAGCTGATCCCGAAACCTATCCTTTGCAGAAAAAAGGGCACTCCATGGAATTTTTGCGCGAAATTGCTCATTTACGCTTTAGAACCAACACCTTTGGCGCAGTATTCAGAGTTAGGCATGCCATGGCTTATGCCATACATAAATATTTTAACGACAGACGATTTTATTATTTACACACCCCCATTATTACAGGATCTGATGCAGAAGGTGCGGGAGAAATGTTCCGTGTCTCAACATTAAACCTAAATAATCTTCCCAAAAAAGAAAACGGTAAAATTAATTTTGAAGAAGATTTCTTTGGTAAAGAAACCAACTTAACCGTTTCGGGGCAGTTAGAAGCAGAGCTGGGTGCAACAGCATTATCTAATGTATATACCTTTGGCCCAACATTTAGAGCCGAAAACTCCAATACCCCGAGACATCTGGCTGAATTTTGGATGATTGAGCCTGAAATGGCCTTTTATGACATTCATGATAACATGGACTTAGCCGAAGATTTTCTAAAATTTCTTGTTTCATACGCTTTGGAAAACTGTAGTGAAGATATTGAGTTTTTAAATAAAATGTTCGATAAAGAATTAATTGAACGATTAAAATTTGTGGTAAACAATAAATTTGAACGAATAACTTATACCGAAGCTATTGATGTTTTAATGCAATCGGGCCAGAAATTCGAATTTCCGGTAAAATGGGGTTCCGACCTTCAATCGGAACATGAACGATACCTGGTTGAAAAACATTATAAAAAGCCCGTAATGGTTACTGATTACCCGATGACTATAAAAGCTTTTTATATGAAGCAAAATGATGATGGGAAAACTGTCCGTGCGCTTGATGTTTTATTCCCCAGAATTGGAGAAATTATTGGTGGGTCGCAACGGGAAGAAAACTATGACAAACTCAAAAATCGAATGAATCAATTAAATATCCCTGAAGATGATATGTGGTGGTATCTTGAAACCCGAAAATTTGGAACGGTACCACACAGCGGCTTTGGATTGGGATTTGAACGATTAATTTTATTTGTTACCGGAATGGCAAACATCCGTGATGTAATTCCTTTTCCACGAACACCTAAAAATGCAGAATTTTAATTATATTTAAGCAAATTATTTGCACAGGAAATGTTAAAACAGAGTTTACAACAAAAATTATTACAAAAGCTATCGCCACAGCAAATTCAAATGATTAAGCTGTTGGAGATCCCTACGATCCAGCTCGAACAAAGAATAAAAAAAGAGCTAGAAGAAAATCCTGTGCTTGAAGAAGGAAAAGATGAAGAAGATTTATTAAACGATCAGGAAGAAGATATTACAGAAGAAAATCTCGAGAACGACCCGGATGAATTCTCAATCGATGATTACATGAACGATGAGGATATCCCTTCTTATAAATTAAATGCCAATAACTATTCAAAAGACGACAAAAAGGAAAACATTCCTTTTTCGGTAGGCACGAGTTTTCATGAACATTTACAAAACCAAATCGGGCTTAGAAATTTATCGGAAAAAGAAGAAATCCTTGCCTTATATTTAATCGGAAACATTGACGATGACGGCTATGTACGACGAAAAACAGAAGCCATTGTAAACGATTTGGCTTTTTCACAAAACATTGAAACCAACGAAGAAGAACTGCTCGAAGTGTTAAAGATAATACAGGATATGGAGCCGGTTGGAGTGGGTGCCCGCACATTGCAAGAATGTTTATTGTTACAAATTGAAAATAAAAATCAAGATATTCAGGAGATTCAGCTGGCGCGCAAAATTCTTAAATATCATTTTCAGGAGTTTACCAAAAAGCATTACGAAAAAATTATTACCCAGCTTAATATTTCTGAAAATGATCTAAAAAAAGCAATTAACGAAATCTTAAAACTTAACCCTAAACCGGGCACTAGTTATTCCGAAACACAAAGCCAGGCAATCCAAACCATTGTTCCCGATTTTATTTTGGAAAATAAAGATGGCGAGTTGCAACTATCACTAAATGCCAAAAATGTTCCTGAGCTAAGACTTAGCAGCACATATACCAATATGTTAGAAGGATATGCCCAAAAAAGTAAAGATCAAAAAACAAAAAACGACAAAGAGGCCATATCCTTTGTAAAACAAAAACTCGATTCGGCAAAATGGTTTATCGATGCCATAAAGCAAAGACAAAACACTTTAATGCTTACCATGAATGCAATTATTGAATACCAGTATAATTATTTTCTGGAAGGGGATGAGTCGAAACTTAAACCGATGATTTTAAAAGATATTGCTGAACGCACTGGATTAGATATTTCTACTATTTCCCGTGTTGCCAACAGCAAATATGTGCAAACACACTTTGGAATTTTTCCGCTTAAATATTTTTTCTCCGAAGGGCTGCAAACAGATTCGGGTGAAGAAGTTTCTTCTCGCGAAATAAAATCAATTTTAAAAAATTGCGTTGAAAACGAGGACAAAAAAAAGCCATTAACCGACGATAAATTAACCAATATCTTAAAAGAAAAGGGATACAGGATTGCCCGGCGTACCGTTGCTAAATACCGCGAACAACTTAATATCCCTGTTGCCCGATTAAGAAAGGAGCTTTAATACATGAATAAATTCTTAGCCAAAATATTTTCTTTTCTTTTTCATCCTTTATTAATGCCTGCTATTGGTATTCTTATCCTTTTTAATGCTAAAACAGTTCTTAATTACCTGCCTTTTGAAGCTAAAAAAATTATCTTTTTTATTGTTTTTATTAGTACTACTATTTTACCACTAACATTTATTCCCTTTTATTACTTTCAGAAAATTATTAAAACCGTTTTCCTTGAAACAAAAAAAGAACGGATAATCCCTTTCTTCATCACTTCGGTATTATACTTCTTTGCTTATTTTTTATTAGTTCGTTTAGGTTCTCCTACAACAATAAATCTATTTATCCTTGCCAGTGCATGTACTGTTTTTATACTATTTTTATTAACCATAAAGTGGAAAGTTAGTGCACATATGATGGGTATTGGTGGATTAACCGGAACACTCATAGCCATTTCATTCAAGCTTCAAATTAATCTTGAATTTTTTATTATCGCAGCAATATTTGTTTCCGGAATACTTGGATATTCCAGGATGAAATTAAAAAGTCATAATTCTTTTGAAATTTACACCGGTTGGCTAATGGGATTAATCATTCCTGCAATTTTAATTTTAACCTATTAACCTCCTCCTCTAACCTATTTTTTTCAGCATTGTATACAGGTGGTACAAAATCTCTTGCTTGTTCTAAAGAAATATCCAGATTAAAACTTTGTTGGGGAATCGAATAAAAATATTTTTTTTGTTTTAAATAATCAGCCAAATATTCCTGTTCGGTTTGTCCCGGAGTGGGAATTAAAATTGCTTGTGCCTGGGTAACATACAAATCCATTATTGAAGAGTACCCTGCCCTGCAAATCACCCATTTTGATTGTTTGATAAGATCATATAACGGCTCAGCATTAACAATACCAAAAACCTGCCCAGTACATTCTAGTTTTTCTTTTTGCTCGATACCTCGCACAATAGCTACGCGATATTTATTGCCTTTAATTTGATTTACAATTAATTTCTCAAAAATTGTGCGCTGGGGTTCTGGGCCAGAAAGAATAAATAATAAATCATATCTTTTATCAATATTTTGTGTTGTTAAATATCGATTAAATCGAGATAAAACACCTATATATTTAATTGATGAAAAATTTGAAATAGGATGGGACAATTCACCGGAAAAATTTTGTTTGCCAGCAAAATCAGGTACCCAGCATTCATCAAATGGTTTTAAAAATCGTTGAAAAATGATCGGATAAACAAAGGATGAAAAGGCAATGCTTTTGGGCAACTTCAATTTTAACTGGTGTGAAATAAAAATATTGTATGTTTTCTTATGCCAAACGCCAAATCTATTATCAGAAATAATTAAATCAACAGGATATCTTTTTAGCATTGATTTGAGCTTAAAATGCTCGATGAAACGATGGAAAAAAATTTTAGGGGTTTGTAAAAATATTTTTGCAAACACATGTTTTTTAGAATAGCGAATATTCACATCCGGTAAACAAAAACTCTGTAAATGTGGAAATTCTTTTTGTAAAAACCGCAAAGCATTCCCATCAGCAGCAATTATTACTGAAAAATTATTTTTGTACAAACAATCAATAATAGGAATAACCCTTGTGGCATGCCCTAACCCCCAATTTAAAGGGGCAACTAAAACTTTTTTCAACATCAGATACCAATTATTCTCATCAAAGGTAAAAATTAAATTGTCCGGATAAAAAATTAAAGCGCCTAAGCATCTATACTTTACTGATATAATGACAATTATCATTTTATTTAACCAGAAGCCTGGTAAATTTGTATATATTATATTATTGGATTTCAAAAATATTCTGAAATAAAAAGAAAATGAAAAACAAGGTAAATCCGGAACCCTATCAATGGAAAGAGGAATATAATGTTGATATCAACATTATTGATGAACAACATAAAAAATTCCTGGACATTATAAACCAGCTAAAAAGAATTATAAATCAAGATGGATGCAAAGATAGTGTCTCGGATATTTTTTATCAACTTGCTTATATGATTGATCATTACTTTATTCAAGAAGAGATTTATTTTAAAGATTGCCAATATCCTAATTTCGATAAACATAAATCAGGCCATAATGAATTTATTTCACGGATTATCAAATTTCAAAAGGATATGGAGAATAATAAACACAATTTATGCCTGGAAATTTACCACTACCTAGAACAATGGTTTGATGATCATATCCTAAAATTTGATAAAGAGGCTGTTACTTATTTAAAAGAAAAAGGAGTCCGTTAAGCGATTCTTTTAACAACGCTGTTTTCTGTTATTTGCATTACATCAAAATCAAAACTAGAAATAAGATTTATTCCTGGCGTTTTCCCTTTTTCCAAGCTACCATAACGATGATCTATTTTTAATGCTTTAGCTCCATTTAATGAGGCCCATTGCAAAAGTTTTTCAAACGTTATGGCAGGATAGTACTTATTTATCTGTTTCATTTCATTTAAAATAGATAATGATTTATTGGAGGCCAGGCTATCGGTACCAAGGGTAATTTTATCCGAAATTTCGAGGAACAAATTAATGTCGGGCAATTTATTTTCAATAAATAAATTCGACAAAGGACAGAGAACAAAAAAGCTATTGGGGAACGTTTTGCTAACCTCTTGAATTTCTTCAATCGTTGAATATAAGTTGTGTACAAACAAAAGATTATTTATTGTGGGTAAATAATCTATGATGGTTCGAAGCGAGGTTTTTCCCTGTACTTTCCATGAGGATAAATCAATTCCTAAATTTTTGAATGTTTTCAAAAGATTTCCCGTACCGGATAAAAACAGCTCATTTTCGTCTTTGCTTTCCTGATTATGTATAGAAAGAATAGAACCTTGCCTAACCGCTTCGTCTTTTATTAAGCGAAATAAATTAACAGATACAGAATAGGGAGCATGAGGGACAATAGATGAAGCAAGGCCCTGTTCTAAAAATTTATCATTTAGCTTTTTTGCAGTATAAAAACGCTCGCTATAGTCAGCTTCTAAACCAGATATTTCCACAAAAGAATGATAATAAACCTCACTTTCCCGCTTGGTTCCAATGGTTGTGTCCGTATTAACAATATCTCCTACAGCAACGATCCCGTTTTGAACCATTGATTCATCAGCATCTTTAATCGCCTGCAAGGTTCGGTTTGTTATGCTTTGTTTTCTGTATTCGATCATCTGTTGGATAAACAAAGGCAACCCTCTTTTTTCTTCTAAAACATTTTTTAGTTCTGAAAGCTCAAGATGACAATGTGAGTTAACAAATCCGGGAGTAAGAACTCCATTATAAAATTCAAGGTTTCTACTTTCGGATATCGCTCCTTCTGTATCAATGATATTTAAAATCTTCCCTTGATCATCTATTTCAACGATTCCGTTTTTTAATGGCTTTGAGGTTACTGGAAAAATATAGTTTGCTGCAATTGTTCGCATCAGGGTTTATTCTTTATCTGTGGGTTGCTCAACCTGATTTTCCTGATCTTGCTCTTTTAATTGTGTTTCCATTTCATTCAGTTGATTCAACACATCATTATATATCTTATCATAAAGCGTTAGGTTTTTAATATAATAATACAAAGAGGTATCAAAATCTTTTCTATTATAACCATAATTATGTAATAAAATATTATAAATATTTGCTGAATCCTTTTCAGCAAAATCGCGGCGAATCTTAGACGAAGATAGCATCCCGTCCGTAAGGTGAATATCCACCAATATAGAAGTCATATCCTCTGGAGGGATAACATAATCAGGCACCTTGTTCTTTTGGCAACTAAGCAACATAAAAACGGCAATTATAACAATGATAATTCTGTTCATATAAATCTGTTTTTCAGATGGCTAAGTTAACAGAATTTTTATAAAAAAAGATGTTCGAAAAGTGTTTTTTATTTCTTCCTGTTTTTGCTTAGTAACAATAATTTGTTGAGCTTATATATCCTATATCCTCGCAGATAGGATATACTAATAACCAAAAAAACACGGAAAACTAAGTTATTTTAACCACTGGAAGTATATCAAAAAGAGGCTTGACAAAAAAACCTCTTAATTCTTCTTTTACTGAAAATTTATTTTATATCATTAAATCGATACCCAATCATCACTTCAATGGTACCATTTGAATACCGCCGCAGTTCAGATATGGTAATATCATAAGAGAGCCCAAAATATATTTTACTTTCATAATTATAGCCTAAAAGTACCGCTATAGCATCACCTGTCCGATAAGTTAACCCACCCCAAATCATTCTTTGATATGTGGCTTTTACATTTAATTCAGCTTGTATTTGTCCAGGGCCGGTATATTTAATCATTGCCGATGGTTGCAAAACAAAATCCCGATTTAAAATAAAATGATAGCCTCCAGAAAGATAGAGGTGTTGCTTTAATCGGTTAATTCCCATATCGGTATCCACCGAATCTAAATCATCATGCAGGTTAAATTTATTGCCTAACAGCTGATGTGCCGAGATGCCAACATAATAATAGGTGGAGTATAAATAGATACCGGCACTTGCATCGGGGATAATTTGGGATTCAACTCCTTCTGGAAATGCTGGATCATATCCCACCTGGTCTCCAATCTTAATTTTTGTTCCATCCAGTTTATACTGCATAAGGCCTATGGTAATTCCTCCGGATATGCGCATCATATCCGTAATCATCAAATTATATGAATAGGTTCCTCCCAAAGATAATCTGCTTTCCGGGCCGGTTACATCGTTGTATATGTATCCACCATATCCCATTGTTTTTTCCTTAAGTGGGCCATAAGCAGCAATACTCATCGTTCTTGGAGCTTCAGACATTCCAATCCACTGTATTCTTGAGTTTGCTCTAATCTGAAAATAATTATTTGTTCCGGCAACAGCCGGATTTACCAGATAGTCGTTAAACATATATTGTGTGTAGAATGGTGCCTGCTGCCCTTTTGCTGGCATAATAAACACCAGACACAATACAACAAATATGAGTGTTCTTGTTTTTTTCATACTATCGCATTATTGTTACTGCTCCTGTTACAGAAGAAAATCCTTCTTCATTTAAAATAATTACATAATAATAAGTACCGCTACCTACTTGCTTTCCGTTTTTGGCCGTACCATCCCAACGTTTATTTGAGTCGTCGTTGTTGTACCCTTTTTGCTCATAAACTTTGGTACCCCAACGGTTATATACGGTTACTACATTATTCTTAAATGCATTGATATTTTCGATATACCAAAAATCATTGATGCCATCACCATTGGGTGAAAATCCATCATAAGTGACAATGTCCGGTACATAGGTAACATAAATTGAATCTGTATCGGTACATTGCCCCTCAACCGTAGTAATCTTTACTGCATACCACATTGATTCGGCAGGAGAAATCCAGGTATTCAGACTGTCCGGAGTAGAAATACCCTCAACAGGCTCCCATTCTACCAATAATCCATTTGGATTATTTACATTAGCTAATGCATTCCAGCGTCCATTATCTCCTTTAATGATTATGGTATCATTTTCATTTTCATCATTTTCAACAATACTTAACTCTCGGTCGGGGAAATATTTAAACTCCTCTGTTATATAATCCTCCTCACAATAATCATTATATGCTTTAAGATTAAAATAGTTATCCTCAGTAATGCCGTAATCATATTCCATCGTTTCTTCTGTTATCTCAATATAGGAATAACTGGTAACTGGCCTGTATTTTTGAATTTCAATAGAATCAGCATTGGTCGAATTAAAAGTAAATTGTATTGGTTGATACCAACAGATGGTCGTATCTTCAATATCTACCGAAAACTCAAGATCATAACTTGCGTCGGAACCAATTATAAAAGTAGTATCCTTCTCACAACCCAATGAATCTTCCACAGTTAATTCATAAGTACCTGCTGAAAGATTATAAATCGTTTCACCCCCAGAAACAGGATTTAATCCATACTGCCAATTATACTGATAATCTCCTTTACCTCCAGATACCTCAACACTTATTAAGCCAGTTTCGTTAACATCCCGCTTACTGCTATTAATACATTGATATTCATCCATTATATCAATAACAGAAATAATAAGCGGTTCTGCTTCCTTAATAACAATGGTATCACCAAATTGAATACATCCATTATTATCTTGTACGGCTACATAAAAAGTATCTATCGACAAACCAGAGAATACATTGGTGGTATGCCAGGTTTGTCCGCTATCAATGGAATATTCATAGGGTGACGTACCCTCGGTTGCTATGATTTCTATTTCTCCATCAGAATATCCATTACAGGTTATGTCAGTATACGAAGTAACAATATTTATAGGATCCGGTTGAATAATGGTAATTTCGGTATTTATTGCACAACCCGTAGCATCCTGAATAATAACTACATAAGTACCTGCTGGAAGATTCCCTATTGTTTCACCACTATTAAACCAATCCAGTCCATTAATAGAGTATTGCAATAACCCAGTACCTCCGGTAAAAGTTAATGTAATTTCTCCATTTGCATAACCGAAACAACTATTATGTACAACTGTTTCATCGGTAATAATAATTGGCCCATTAATCGTAACCAATGTATCAAGGATTTTAGTACATCCATTTTCATCTCTGACAACAATTTGATAATCGCCACCAGGTAATCCAGAGAATAATGAATCCGAATAATAATCTATCCCATTATTGATAGAATATTCAAGTTCACCTGTTCCTCCGTGGGCATATACTACTATTTCACCATCTGTTGCTGAGCCATCACAAGCAACATGAGTTACATCAACAGAGTCAATGGTTATAGAATCAGGGTTATTCATATAAACTGTATCACCAAACTGGATACATCCTAACTGATCCTGAACAGCTACATAGAAAGTATCACTCGCCAACCCGCTAAAAGTATTGGAAAACTGCCATGTTTGAGCACTGTCAATGGAAAATTCGTAAGGAACAGTACCCCCGGTTGCTGTAATTTCAATCTGTCCATCAGCAGCATCATAGCAACTGATACCCGACCAGGTCGTACTGATTACAATAGGATCTGGTTCAAGGATGGTTATTAAAGTATCTTTTGTACATTGATTAATATCTTCAATGGTAACCAGGTAATCCCCGGCACTAAGACCTTCAATCGTATCGCCGCTATTGTACCAATCGGTCCCATTATGGGAATATTGTAAAGCTCCTGTTCCGCCGCTAAAGGCCAGGGCAATTTTACCCTCGGCATAACCATGGCAGGTGTTGTGTACCACGGTATCACTAGTTATTATAATTTCCGGAGGTGTCCCTACAGTAACCGAATCAATAGCAGAACAACCATGCGAGTCGGTAACTCTAAGATAGAAGGTTCCGGCACACAAATCAACGGTATCAGTGGTTGCAATAATATTGCTAAAATCAGGTACGTCGCTCCACTCATACAACACATAAGGAGGCTGCCCACCGGAAGCTGTTCCTACGGCCGTGGCATCACAAACACCATAACATGAGGTGGTTAGGCCGGTAATTGATAAGGTGTGTGATGTAACACCAGGGCCGGATATGCCACTAAATCTTTTAATTGGCTTATTAATTGAAAAATCGGCATATAATATAGATTCAAATACACCTTCGTTATTATAATCAGAAAATTTAATTGTTGCTTCTTCAATTAATCCCGGAGGGCCAGAATTTTCGTAGTCTACAACTCTGATTCTCCATGCACCATTAGCCGGATCCTGTCCATGCAATCCTTTCCATTCTCCAGAAAATAAGAACCTACCTGTCGATGTTGGGTTACATGAAGAGATTGGTGTGAGAGATGTTGAATCTTCCGGATCATTATAAAAATTCCATGTTGCATCGTCTACAAAAGCAATAGGAAAAATCACTTCACATTCGTGTTTTAACTCAATTACAGAATCGTTAGGTGAAACTAAATAAACACCAACATGCGCTAACCACTCATGATTTGACATTTTTACATAAACATCTATATGTGTTGATGTTGAATCAATAAAGAATGGGGCGGGTTTCCCAATCGAAGCCCTTAATCGTGGCAAATAATTAATTCTAACAGTATCTGTTGCATCGGCACAAGGAAGATTACCTATAGCTGTTAAAACCAAATCAACATAGCCATTGGTAAGATCTACTTGTCCAGGAGTATATGTTGGATTTAAAATATTGGAATCATCGAACGTTCCATCTCCTTCAGTTGACCATGACAATCCTGTACAATTGGTTGTATCAGCATCTAATATAGTATAATCAGTATCATAACATAATAAAGTATCAATTCCTGCAAATGCAAAGGGGCTTTGAATAAAATCAACCACAACATTATCATCGTCTGTGCAAGACCCGTTCACCTCTGTCCAGGTGAATATATAACTACCATAAGCATCTACGGTGGCTGTGGCATTGGGATCATTTGCATCGGGAGCAAAGTTGGCAGTGCCTGGGCCTGAATATGTCCAGGTACCTGTGCCTACGCTTGGCGTAGCACTTAAGCCAAAGTCAAAACCACAAACGCTTCCTCCTGACCCTGCATCGGCTACCGGTTGTTCATAAAAATTAACGGTTATTTGATCGGCATCTATACAGCCGTTATTATCTTCGGTCCAGGTAAAATCATAGCTGCCATAGGTATCTACCGTTACGGTAGCATTGGGATCGTTCGCATCGGGTGCGAAATTCGCTGTGCCCGGGCCGGTGTATGTCCAGGTGCCGGTGCCTACGCTTGGGGTGGCATTTAATAAAAAATCCAGGTCGCATTCATCGCCGCCGGTTCCAGCATCGGCGGTTGGTTGTTCATAAAAATTAACAGTTATTTGATCGGAATCTATACAGCCGTTGTTATCTTCGGTCCAGGTAAAATCATAGCTGCCATAAGTATCTACAGTTACTGTGGCATTGGGGTCAT
>JAXHVS010000123.1:0-18107 GCA_034189025.1 Bacteroidota bacterium | reverse complement strand
CTACACTTGGATTAGCGTTTAATACAAAATCAAAATCACATTCATCGCCGCCACTGCCGGCATCGGCTACGGGTGTTTCAAGGTAATCAACCACAACATTATCATCATCTGAACAAGTTCCATTCATCTCTGTCCAGGTAAATGTATAACTACCATAAGCATCTACAGTGGCTGTAGCGTTGGGATCGTTTGCATCGGGAGCAAAGCTGGCAGTGCCTGGCCCCGAATATGTCCAGGTACCTGTGCCTACGCTTGGCGTAGCACTTAAGCCAAAGTCAAAACCACAAACGCTTCCTCCTGGCCCGGCATCGGCTACCGGTTGTTCATAAAAATTAACGGTTATTTGATCGGAATCTATACAGCCGTTATTATCTTCGGTCCAGGTAAAATCATAGCTGCCATAGGTATCTACCGTTACGGTAGCATTAGGATCGTTCGCATCAGGAGCGAAATTCGCTGTGCCCGGGCCGGTGTATGTCCAGGTGCCGGTACCTACGCTTGGAGTGGCATTTAATAAAAAATCAAGGCCGCATTCATCGCCGCCGGTTCCGGCATCGGCTACCGGTTGCTCATAAAAATTAACTGTAATTTGGTCATAATCGATACATCCATCATTATCCTCTGTCCAGGTAAAATCATAACTTCCGTAAGCATCCACTGTAACTGTGGCATTGGGGTCATTCGCATTGGGCGAAAAGCTGGCATTCCCGGGGCCGGATGATGTCCAGGTACCTATACCCACACTTGGGTTTGCATTTAAAGTAAAATCCAGGTTGCATTCATCGCCGCCTGTTCCAGCATCGGCAGTTGGGTTTGTTGTTTCTTCAATTTCTACATCATTTCCTTGTTTGGTACATCCATTTTCATCAATGGCATAAGTTTCATATGTGTCAGGTTGTAATCCAGTAAAGTAGCCATCTTCATCATAAGGAGGCCCTGCAGGGATAACCAGCATATCGCTCAACCTAATCAAATAGTAATCAATATCACCCGTGCCTCCTAATGCTTCTAAGGTAATCGTACCATTATCAGCTCCCTGGCATGAATTTGTTTTTGAAATATTATCAAAAATAATTTCTTCAGGAATATTTACATCATCGGGAGGATTTGTAAAATATTTATTTACATATTCGGTGCCGCATGAATTAGCATCATCAATATAAACTCTGTAAATTCCCTGAGAAATATTTGTGACAATTTTAGTAGTCTGCCCTAATGGCCCCCATGTACTAGTTACTGTATCAAATACTTCCCAATAATATGAATAGGGCTCTGTACCTCCCGAAACAATTGCTTCTAATTCAGCGTCGTTTCCATCAAAGCATGTTAATCCTTTTGCAACATCTATTGTTAATACTAAAGGATCTGGCTCTAAAACGGATTCTGATCTTGCATTCCAGGTGCCATCTGTATCAGTTATTTTAACCAAATACGTTGATGCTTTCAAATTTTCAAAGGTCCATGTTAGGTCATTAGTAAAACCCGAACTAGATATTACATTATCATAACCATCTTTTAATTCATAAAGAAAAGGTGAAGTTCCTCCAGACGTTATAGTAGCAACTATTTTTCCATTTTCTTCTCCATTACAGATTACAGAATCCTGTTCGAGATCAAATGAAAATGCTGACTTTGCTCCTGATTTGGATAATTTATTATAATCTAGCCCTCCAAGTTTTACGCTTTTATCAAAGTCATTATTTCGTATTAAAATTTCTGATTCTCCTGCATTAAAATCTAAATTATCACTGGCTGCAAAATTCCATTCCCTAACTTCAACTTCAGAATTACCTAAATTCATAATTCTCTTATTATTTCCAGAAGCAATAAATGACTCTGCAAATATTTTGTTGTTTTTTGTATTAAATTCTCCGGATTTTAAATAAATACCTGCATCAGAATTATAATCACTATTTAATATATAGGCTCCTCTTTCTGCATCAATAATTAAATCGGCTGTTAATTTTGAATCAACCTCAATCGTACTTTCTTTATCGCTTTTTAAAATAATATCACCAAAAAAAGCATGATTAACATTTTCGTTAATTAGTAACGAACCATAAACATGAATTTCTGCCTTGGTCCATTTTTTAAATAGGAATGAAGAACTTTTTAACGTAGGTTGGTAATTATCCACCTCCCACCGGAAATCGTTACAATAAGCAATCTCTTTAATAATAACGGATTGGTTGTTTGAGGTAAAGGAGTGATGATCAAAAAAGACATCATCATTTTTTGTAGGCACGGATGCTCCCGGCGTACCTCCAGAGGTTTCGGACCATTGTTGAGGGTCATTCCAGTTTCCCGATCCGTTTACCCAATATCTATTATCTGAAAAAGCTGCTTTTGTTGTTGCAAGGGCAAGAAAAACAGTCAGGGATAAAAAAATAAAAATTCTCATATTTCTGAACATGAGCTATAAATTTTGGCCAATTGTTAATAAAATAATTGCAATGTTAATAAATTTTTACGTTTTGATTAAACCTTTTGTTTCAAAATTATTAATAATCGGGCACTTATTGATCAATTTTTATTAACATTTAAATAATTAAAAGAAATTAACTTTCATTTTTTTGTTAATAACTTTTTTAATAAGTAACGAAAAATCAATAACTAAACACGCTCTAACTCTTGAATAACATATCTTCTGGTAATATATCTAACTGGATACCAGGCAGCTAAAAAACCAATTAAACTTATAGTAACAAAAACAGCAGCAAAATCATTCCAGTTTACTTTTACCGGATAGGCGTCGATAATAAACGAAGCCGAACCTTGCAGGCGAACCAATTCAAACTCAATTTGTAGCCAACAAATTAAACCTCCGAGTATTAATCCAAAAAATGCTCCTACAATGGTTATCAACCACCCTTCGGTTAAAAATATCTGTCTTATGGTTTTTAAATTAGCTCCCATGCTTCGTAACGTAGCAATGTCATCTTTTTTATCAATGATTAACATGGTTAATGAGCCTATAATATTAAAAGAAGCTATAATAAGTATAAAGGTGAGTATAATAAAAATATAAATTTTTTCAGATTTCATAATTTTATAGAACGATTCATGCTGTTCGTGCCTGTTTTTTATCACGAAATCATTGCCTAAAATATCTTTTAATTCATTTTGGGTATTATTTAGTTGTCTTAAATCAATTAATTTAACTTCAAGAGCACTAATTTCCTGGTTGTAATCAAACAAAGCCCTTGCATAATCCAATGGTACAATAATATATTTGGTATCGAATTCCTGTTGAATGCCAAAAACACCTGAAGGAAAAATATAGTTCCGGTTAAAAGCCCTGGAAGGATTGGTCGTAATATTAGCATCGCGCCTGGGCACATAAATAACAATGGGATCAATATAATTTAATCCAAGAGATAAGTAATAAGCTACCCCCTGGCCTACAACAGCATAATTTTGTTTGTTTTGTTTCAAAATAAACTCTCCGGCAACCATCATGGTGTCCACTCCGGAAATATTTTTAAAATTATCACTAACCCCTTTAACGGTAGCAATATATTGTTGGTCGCTATACTTTAACAATGCATTTTCTTCGAAAGTTTCTGCTATATCGTAAACATTCGGATGATTTATTATTTTTGTTTTTAAACTGTCGTTTAATGTAAAAACTTTTCCCGTAGCCGGGGTTATTTTTAAATCCGGATCAAAGGCATTATACATCGACTTGATTACCTCGTCGAAACCATTAAAAACAGACAAAATAACAATCAAAGAAGCCACTCCAATAGTTACGCCAATAATCGAAATCATTGAAATAATATTAATGGCATTCCGTGATTTTTTAGCAATTAAATAACGCTTCGATATAAATAAGGGAAATTTCAAAATTTTTTATTTTTATATTTTATTGTTTATACGCCTTTACAATTAGCCCGGTTCCGCTTTGATGTTTTTTGTTTATATCAAAATAATTTAAAACAATTGATATCGGAAAGGCTAAGATATAATAAACAGGCAAGATGATAAAAAATAATTTGCTTGTATTTAACATTAAAATCGGATATTTCATTGACAGTTTCCAGGAAATTTTCCCCGGTGTTCCGTAAGAATAATTGCTTTCCACTTTGGAAAAACCCGTTTTTTTCAACTTCTCTTCCATTTCGTTAATATTATATCCGTCGCGAACATGCTCATCAATAAATGAATGATCATCATCGCCATGAACATCAGAACCTCCCTGGTCTGATGGGGTAGAGATTAACAACATACCCCCTGGCTTTAGCGAAGCATAAAAATTACGAAATACAGTAATATCGTCTTCAATATGCTCCATCACATCAACGCTTAAAATCAAATCAAAGGCCGATTCTTTTTTAAATTGGGTTAAATCGGCATATTCGAACTGTACTCTTTCGATTTTTTTTATTTGTTTAAAAAACCGGTTACAATCATCGATTTGTTCCTGCTTAACATCAACCCCCAAAATTTGCCAGTATTTTGATTGCTTGGATAGATAATAGCTATATTGCCCGAACCCTGATCCTGCATCTAAAATTGAGGCTTTACCTTTATAATTTTTTTTCCATTTGCGGATAACTTTTTTAATGTGCCAGGTACGTAACAATAACAAATCAAGTAATCGATAAAATATTTTTCGTAAAAACGGACGTTTATTAAATACCGTTCCAAGGCTTTTTTTTATTGGATCGTATTTCATTTTTCTTTTTCTATTCTTTACTTTTCATTAAGCTAAATACACTATTTTAAAAGCTTATCAATATTCTCGATATAATCTAACGAGTCGTCAATAAAAAACTTCAACTCAGGCACTTTTCGTAACTGATGCCTTATTCTTTTTCCTAATTCAAACCGTATTTGATTTTCTATATCATTAATATAATGGATAAACTCATTTTTATTATCAACAGGGAACAAGCTTAAATACACTTTGGCAATTGATAAGTCGGAAGAAACACGAACGGTGGTTACCGTAACCATTTTACCTTTAAACAAAGATGTGGTTCCTTTTTGAAAAATATCACCTAAATCTTTTTGCAATAACCGTTCTATTTTTTGCTGCCGGGTTGTACTCATAATCGTTAGATTTTAATAATCAATTCAAAGCTCAAAATTAATGAAGTTTACTGAATATTTGTGAATCCAATAAAAATATCTATTTTTAATCTCAGAATTATTAAGTATATTGTAAAATTCGTTAATTTAATAAACAAAAACAATGAGTTTAATTTCAAATACGTTTAAAAAATCAGATGGCAAAAAATATGATATTGGTATTGCACTTAGTGGCGGTGGAGTACGCGGATTTGCTCATCTGGGTGTATTAAAAGCTTTAAATGAAAAAAATATTGACCCACAAATTATTTCGGGTACTAGTGCAGGAGCCATAGCAGGTGTATTTTATGCTGATGGATATAGCCCTGATGAAAGTTTTGAAATCTTTTACCGCAACAGTCTTTTTCATTTTACACATTTATCCATACCTAATAAGGGTTTGTTGTCGATAGAAAAAATATCTAAAATTCTTGAAAAAAATATTAAGGCAAAAACTTTCGAAGATTTAAAAAAACCACTATATGTTTCTGCAACGAACCTAAACGATGGTAAGATTGAGTATTTTCACCAAGGAAGCATTATAGAAAAGGTTGTTGCCTCTGCCAGTATTCCGGTACTTTTTAAACCACAAATTATTGATGGCAAAACCTTTGTTGATGGTGGCGTTTTTGACAACCTTCCCATTGAGCCCATTCGTAATCAATGTAAAAAACTCATTGGTTCTTACGTTAATCCTATTGGAAAAGAAGAAGACCTGGACAGTATGATTAAAATAGCTGAACGCACATTTCATTTATCTGTTGGTTCTCATTTACAAGAGAAAAAAAAGATCTGTGATTTATTTATTGAGGCGGAAGAGTTAAGAAAATACGGAATGTTAAGTCTGGATAAAGGGCGTGAAATTTTTGATACAGGGTACAAAATAACAAAGGAAATCCTGGAAAAAAACAAACCTTTCGAATCTCAATAAATTTTAATATACCAGTCTATTTCGTTGAACAATATTTTATAATACACAGGAATATTATTGTTATTTTTGTCTGTTTAAAATTGAAAAAATTATTGCCAAATGAACAATACGTTAATGATTTACAATAGTTTAACCAGAAAAAAAGAGCTGTTTAAACCCCAAAAACCACCCTATGTTGGTTTATATGTTTGTGGCCCTACTGTTTATGGCGATGCGCATTTAGGGCATGCCCGTCCGGCAATAACTTTTGATTTACTTTATCGCTACCTGAAACATCTCGATTATAAAGTCCGCTATGTACGAAATATAACCGATGTAGGCCACCTGGAAAACGATGCCGATGAAGGCGAAGATAAAATTGCTAAGAAAGCCAGGTTAGAACAACTGGAACCCATGGAGGTGGTTGAATATTTTACCCATCGTTACCATGAAAATATGGAAGCATTAAATGTACTGCGTCCAAATATTGAACCCAGAGCCTCGGGGCATATCATTGAACAGCAGTTGATGGTAGAAAAAATTATTGAACATGGCTTTGCTTATGAAGTAAATGGTTCAATTTATTTTGATGTGGAAAAATACAACCAATCGAATGATTACGGAAAACTTTCCGGACGAAAGCTGGAAGACTTGAAATCTAATACACGGCAACTGGAAGGGCAGGATGAGAAACGAAATCCTTTTGATTTTGCGCTTTGGAAAAAAGCTGCACCGGAACATATCATGCGTTGGCCCTCAAAATGGAGTGACGGATTCCCGGGGTGGCATTTAGAATGCTCAACCATGAGTACCAAATATTTGGGTGAACAGTTCGATATTCATGGCGGTGGAATGGACCTGCTTTTCCCTCATCATGAATGTGAAATTGCCCAATCTACTGCTGCCAACGGAAAAGAATCGGTAAAATACTGGATGCACAACAATATGATTACCATCAACGGGCAAAAGATGGGAAAATCATTGGGCAATTTTATTACCCTTGAAGAACTTTTCTTAGGAAACCATAAACTACTGGAAAAGCCCTACAGCCCGATGACAGTAAGGTTTTTTATACTGCAAGCACACTACCGCAGTACCGTTGATTTTTCGAACGAAGCATTACAAGCAGCTGAAAAGGGACTGGAACGCTTGTTAAAAGCAGGAAAAATTTTACAACAATTACGTGCTGGAAAAAAATCAACGATAAATATTGATGAATTAACAGAAAATTGCTACCAGGCAATAAACGATGACTTAAACAGCCCGATTCTTATTGCACATCTTTTTGATGCTGTTCGATTAATTTATTTAATTAAAGAGGAAAAAGAAAAAATTAATGAAACCGATCTGGAGCAATTAAAAAAACTTTACCAAACCTTTGTTTATGACATTTTGGGTTTACGAGAAGAACAGTCAGATAGTTCAGAACTTACATCCGAACTTATTGACATAATTTTAAATCTCAGGCTCGAAGCCAAAAAAAATAAAGATTTTGCCTCAGCCGATAAAATCAGGGATATGCTTACCCAAAAAGGAATCAAAATTAAAGACACCAAAGATGGTTTTGAATGGGAGTGGTAAATGATGCTAAATAATTTATTTATAATCCGGTTCTTATACCGGATTTTTTGTTTATTTAATACTGGATGCTTGTAAAAAAAAATTAATCATAAAAAACAAACAGCTGTTATTTGTGGCAGTTTTTTTTGTTTTAAAAAATCTGTAATTTAGTATTCTGCTAATAAAACCTTCACAAGATGAAAAAAGGATTATTTATACTTATTTTAGGTTTGTCTGTATTTACCATTCAGGCACAAATCCTTAACAAACTCAAAAAAATTGTCGAAGAAGAAGAGGTCGTTCGTGTTTTAAAAGATGAGCTGATTAACCATCTTGAAAACTCAAAAAAAGAGTACGAAGCCATTGATTACAACTATGCCGTTTCATTTAGTGACAACTCTGGCCTTTACGAAAACGAAGAGCGTTATATGCGTTACCAAAAAATACTATTAGAGGTATTAAAAGGCAAAAGCTTTTCCGAAAAATCAGCCAGGGAACAAGCCAAAAATTTTAATGATGCAGGAGAAATGTTATATGCCGGAAACCGTTTCCGTTCGGCCGAATTAGCTTTCGCTGCAGCACTGGCAATTTACGAAGATAATGGACTGGCCACAACAAAAGATGCTGCCTTAACTATAAGTAACTTAGGATTGGTTTATCATAGCACCGGCAGGTATAGTAAAGCCGAAGAATATACTTTAAAAGCCCTCGAAATAAGAAAAATTTATTTAAAAGATAATATTGGCTATGGTGCTTCACTCAACAACCTTGCGGTACTCTATAAAGATATGGGAAAATTTAACGAATCGGAAGAATTATTCAAAAAAGCCCATACTTGGATTAAAAAAGCAAATAGTGAGAACAGTAATCCCTATGCCATTGTATTAAACAACGAAGCAATGCTGTTTCAAACCATAGGCAGATACGAGCAGGCTGAAAGTTTGTTGAATAAAGCAATCGATATTGCGGATAATAACTTGAAAAAAAAATCACCTAATTACATACGTTTGTATGTAAACCTTGCTTTATTATACCAGTTAATGGGCGAATTGGATAAAGCTGAAAATATTTATTTACAAACATTAGCCATACAAGAAAAGAGACTCGGACATAAACACCCCGATTATGCATCGCTGCTAAGAAACTTAGCTGCATTATATCAGCAAAAAGGGAATTTGGATAAAGTGGAGGGTTATTTAATGCAAGCCCGCGATATCTACAAACGAAAATTTGGTGCCAAAAACGCATTGTATGCCAAAGCAACATACGAGTTGGCGGCTTATTATCAATATATAAATGTATTAGAAAAAGCCGAGCAATTACTCTTTGAAAGTAAAGAAATACAGGAACAGATTTTAAACGAACATCATCCGGATTATACAATTACCCTGGATAACTTTGCCGTGCTTTACTGGCAAAAAAAAGATATAGAAAATGCAGCTAAATTTTATAAAAGGGTTATGGATGAATATTTGTATCAGATTAACAACTATTTCCCTCCAATGAGTGAAAAAGAAAAAGCTGCTTTTTGGGCAAAGGTTCATCCAAAAATTTTAAGGTTTTATGCCTTTGTAACCGATGTAATACAACAGAAACCCGAACTTGCAACCGATATGTACAATTATCATATTCGTACAAAAGGGTTGCTCTTGAGCTCAACCAACAAAATAAAACATCAAATTTTAAACAGTGAAAATAAAAGACTCATTAACAATTACAATGATTGGGTTGACTCGAAAAAATACCTGGCTCGTTTATATACCTTGTCAGAGGATGAACTAAAAAAAGAGAAAGTAAATGTTGATTCTGTAGAAAGGGCTACCAATACTAAAGAAAAAGAATTATCCAAACTATCGGCAGAGTTTGCCGAAGGTTTAACCTCTCAATCCATTAGCTGTAATGAAATTACTGACATGCTTGATGAACAGGAAGGGACTGTTGAAATTATACGTATTCCTGCGTATCACTATCTAAAACCAGACACATCCGTTTTCTATGGTGCTCTGGTACTAACGAAAAATCAATCCGTACCCCTCCTGGTTATTTTAAAAAACGGGAAAGAACTGGAAGAAAAGTATGTAAGAGAATACCAGCGAAACATGCAGAAAGCCTCTAAATCCAATACTTTTTTTCATACGTTCTGGGAACCCATTGGTAAAAAAACAACCAATAAATCAAAATTATACGTTTCGTTGGACGGAGTGTATAATCAAATCAACCTAAACACATTGCAGGATGTTGAGGGAAATTTTTTAATAGATAAAACGAACATTGTATATGTGTCCAATACCAAAGAACTCGAAAAAATTAAAATTCATTCCGCTTCACAACAAACATTCGCTAACAAACAAGCCATATTATTTGGCAACCCAAATTATGCGCAAAATTTAGATTGGAACAAAGTAACCGAAATGCCACTTCCTGAATTGCCCGGGACAAAAGAAGAGGTAGAAAAAATCAACCAAATACTAAAACACAAAAACTGGTCAACAAAAACCTATTTTTCTGATGAGGCTTCAGAGCAAAATATAAAATCAGTAAACCAGCCTCCTGTATTACACATTGCCACTCATGGGTTTTTTCTGCCTGATGTTAAAAAAACCGATCAAAAAATTTTTGGTGTTGACCCTGAAAAGGCCAAAGAAAACCCATTACTTCGTTCGGGACTAATGTTTGCCGGTGCCGATAATACGATTCAACAAATTGGCAATCCTGAAAACCAATCTTCTGACGATGGTATACTTAACGCTTACGAAGCAATGTTATTAAATTTATCGAATACAGAATTAATTATTTTAAGTGCCTGTGAAACAGGCTTGGGTGAGGTAGTTAACGGCGAAGGAGTATACGGTTTGCAACGAGCATTTCAAATAGCCGGTTCAAAAACCATTATAATGAGCTTATGGCAGGTAAGCGATGAGGTTACCCAAAAACTAATGGCCAAATTTTATGGCTATTTGCTTGAAAGTAATGATAAAATTTACGCTTTTAACAAAGCACAGATGGAAATAAAAGAAGATTACCCTGCACCATTTTATTGGGGTGCTTTTATACTGATGAACAATTAATTAAATTTGTAGCGTTTAATTTATCATTAGTTAAAAATGGAATCTTTTACTCCGGAAGATATATTTATCATTGATAATGAGTATCAATTCAATGAGTTTGCCTTAAAAATTTTTAATTTCCAGGCAGAAAACAACCCGGTATATAGAGATTATCTTTTTCACCTGGGGATAAATATATCTTCTATCGATTCATATCAAAACATTCCATTTTTGCCCATAGAATTTTTTAAGTCGCATAATGTAATTTCCGGAAACGAAGATTATGAAAAAGTTTTTTATAGCAGCGGAACAACAGGTACAATCCGGAGTAAACATTATCTAAAAGACATTCAACTTTACGAAAACAGCTTTTTGAATGCTTTTAGCCATTTTTATGATGATATAAAAAATTATTGTGTTTTAGCATTACTCCCTACTTATCTCGAAAACAAAAGCTCATCGCTGGTTTATATGGTTGATAAGCTGATTCAAGAATCCTCACACCCGAAAAGTGGCTTTTATTTAAGCAATATTGAAGCATTGGCTTCAAAATTAAAAGAACTGGATTCCGGAGGACAAAAAACAATTTTATTTGGTGTTTCGTATGCATTACTTGATTTAGCAGACAAATTCCCTATGCAACTTCCCCATACAATAATTATGGAAACGGGTGGAATGAAAGGGACACGAAAAGAGCTTACAAAAAGCGAACTTCATCATTTTCTAAAAAAAAACCTGGGTGTAAAAAATATACATTCAGAATATAGCATGACCGAATTGTTATCACAGGCCTACTCAAAAGGTGATGGAAAATTTTTTACACCTCCCTGGATGAAAATTGTAATTCGGGATACTTATGACCCATTTTCCCTTTTGCCACAAGGCCGTTCGGGAGGAATAAACATTATAGACCTTGCAAATATTTATTCCTGTGCATTTATCGAAACAAAAGATTTAGGAAAAATTAATAAAGATGGTAGTTTTGAGGTACTGGGAAGGTTTGATTATAGTGATATTCGCGGATGTAATTTGCTGGTGGCTGAATAAAGAAAGCCATCCTTCGTCATCCCGATAATTTATCGGGACAGGATGACTTTCTTGTTGGTTAAAACTAATTTTTATAGGTCCAGTTTTTTTCTAATGTTTTTTGGAATTGCATCCTTATGCACCATAATAGCAACCGTATGTAAACGCATAAATTGCTCAGACATATACCAGTATCCGTCATATTTGTGATCGGTTCCCCACGAATTTTTCGTTTTATAATAAATCGTTCCGTTTTGATCTTTTGATAACCCGGTGATATGCATTAGATGGTCATCGGTAACATTAAAGGTTTCATATTCTACCTGTCTGAAATCCGCATCAATTGATTGTTCATCCACAGGTTGTTTCAAAAAAGTTTTTTCTTGATCTTCTTCATCATCAACCACAGCAATCCCTTCTTTTCGGGTAAACCCTCTATCACTCATATCGCCGTCCCAAACAAATGTATATCCTTGTTTAAGCGAATGGTTCATAATCTCCATAAAATCATCTAACGGAACATTATAATAATCATCGTGCGACCAGTTATCCGGAACAAGTAACGGAGCTTTTTCATAATAAGGCACATTGGTATACGACATTATTTCTACATAATCATCAGGATTAATCTCCATTTCTTTGTAAAAAGAGTGAGGAGTATATTCTTTCCCTTCATACGTAAAGGTTTCGGGGTCTTCACCAAGGTAAACGTCCAGAATAGCTTTAAAAGCTTCCTGCCATACAGTAGTTGGCCTTCTGGCTTTTAAAACACCATCTAAATAATTTTTAAGGACAGTACTCAACTCAGAATGGTTATGTCCCTCTGACCTGTATTGAATTCCGGGAAACACGCTTTCTGGTACTATACCATGGTCAATCATTTCATTAAATACATCATGAGCCTGGCCTCCCTGGCTAAAATTGGACAATCCATGATTGCCAATATATTGACGGGCTTTCTCTTTATAAGCTTTTTTTACAATATACATTTCGGATAAATCGTAAGCGGGTTTATTCATTCTAAGTAATTCGCTTTCTATAAATGATATTGTTGCAAAACACCAGCAGGTGCCGGTTCTACCCTGACTTTTAACACTTGTCGCCTCCAGGTCAACCATTGCTTCGAATTCATAACTCGAATCCTGTGCTTGTACATAAAGCCCCAAGCACAAAATCATTAATGAAAGAAATAATTTTTTCATAGTTTTTAGTTTTAAAAATTTTGTCGTTTTATTAGATACATTTTAGATATTATATTTCTGATTTCGTTTAATTTTAGTTTTCTTCCTGTTCAGATAACTTTTTCTTTGAATAATTTGCCACACCGCCCGAAACAATAAACTTCATAACATCAGATGGAGGAACATCAATTTTTTGAACATGTTCGACAGGTACAATAAATAATTCACCCGAAAAATTATAGGAATGCGGAAAATATACGGAAACTTTCTTTCCAACAATCCCAAGGTTTGAAACATCTTCCTGTGTTAAAAAACCCAATTTTTCTAAATCTGAAATCAAATTAACTTTCACCAATACGGGCTGATTAAATTTCTTTTCTTTGCCCACAAATGCGGATAACAAATCTTTTAACGAAGTATAAATAACTTTAACCAGTGGGGCCTTTTCAATAATACGGTTAATTAATTTTTTAAAGGGGCGTGCTAAAATACTTTGTCCGGCTAATCCTAACAAAGCAACAAGCAAAAAAACCATAATTAAACTTATCCCCGGAATGGTAAGGTTTAAATACTTCTCTAAAAATGGGCTAAAAACACCATCGAGGATTACAAACGATTTATACAATATAAATATGGTTAAGCCAAGCGGAGCAATATATAATAGCCCCTGAAAGAAATACCTGAATAATCTTTTCATTTTTATCTTTTTACGTTTTTAAAAAATATCTTTACTTTTCTAAGGCTCGTTTTTGAGCTTTTGTAAACTTATCAACAACCAGTTGGTATGACTCGTCAATCCATTGGAAAATAATATTTTCGGGAATATTTCCATGCATTAGAATGGTATTCCAATGCTTTTTATTCATATGGTAACCCGGCAAAACACTCCCTGGAAATTGCTCTCTTAATTCTATGGCTTTTTCGGGATTACATTTTAAATTAACACTAAATTCGTCTTCGGTATCGGTTAAAGCAAACATTTTGCCCAACACTTTATATACAAGCGTTGTTTCGTCAAACGGAAGTTCTTCGGTTACTCCTTTTTTATTTAAACAATAATTTCTGAAATCTTCAATATTCATAACAGTAAGCTGGGTTGAAAGGCATCTTGAATATGCTCTATTTTAGTTTTGTCGTTAATAATAGTTACACCAACAATATCGAAGCGTACTTCCATCTCAATATTTTTTTCCTGAATATAAGCATCGGTTGCCTGAATAATAAATTTTTGTTTTTTCTTAGTAACCGCTTCTTTCGGATTCTCAAAATATTCGCTGGTACGTGTTTTTACTTCCACAACCACCAAAAGGTTATCTTTTTCAGCAATAATATCCACCTCGTTTTTTCTAAACCGCCAGTTGGTTTCTTTAATAATATACTGTTTTGATTTTAAGTATTTTAATGCAATCTCTTCTCCTTTTTTCCCTAATTCATTATGTTCTGCCATATTTTTATTTATTTTTGCATCATCAAATATATGATCGATTACACTACAAAAAGTTAATTAATCATTTTTATCCTTAAAGATAAATTATTTTAAACGAATGGTAAATTTTCTTTTCGGCTTATTTTTATTTATTACTGCTCCGGCAAATAATTCCAACAGTTTTGAAGGAAAAATTAAACTGGTTGAGGAGACACATTATAATACAAATTTTTATACTTATACCATAAAAAATAAGCAAATCAGGGTAGATAAATATAATCAAAATCACAAGATCATTCAATCCCTACTGCTTAATTTAGAAAATAAGCAAATTATTGTCTTAAGTCCAACTAAAAAAATGTATACCTTTTTGGATGTATCTCGAAATCCTAATACTCCCAATGAAAATATAGAAGTGATTAAAACAGAAAATAGCCGCTTGTTAAACGGGAAAAAATGTTATCAATGGAGAGTAAGAAGCGTTGAACAAAATACAGAAATTACTTATTGGGTTTCGGAAAGTAGTTTTTATTTTTTTAATGATTTTATAAAATTATTAAATTGCACAGAGCAAACCTTCTCCTTTTTTGAAATAATACCCGATTCAGAAGGGTTTTTTCCTATGCTAACTGTTGAAAGGACTCTATTAAGGAAAATAAAAAAACAAATCTCTGTTATCGAGATAAACCAACAAAAAGTGAACGATACAACATTTGAAATCCCAAAAGATTACAAAAAGGTAGAAATTTAATCCATATACGAGACATTTACTTCTTGGCCACCAACATCAATAGCTATTTTTGCACCTAGGCCCAAGGCTAAATTATTGCTTATGTGGCCAGCGGGAAATTGAAAACAAACAGGGAAATTATATTCAGCAACGATATCACGAATAATTTCATAAGCAGTTTTACCAAAAGGAATTGCATTATCGTTCATGTTTGTCATTCCTCCTACAATAAGGCCATTGAGTTTGTCAAATTTTCCGCTTAATTTTAAATTCATCATCATCCGGTCGATGTGATATAAATATTCATCAAAATCTTCTAAAAATAGAATTTTATGATCGGTTTCTATATCATATTTTGTTCCTGCAATACTATAGATCACCGACAAGTTACCACCAATAATTTTGCCGCTTGCTTTTCCTTTCTTATTAAATGGGTGTGTAATAAAATGATAATCAATCCTATTTCCAAACAATAAACTCTTTAAGGATTGTGTCGCTTCATTTTCTGACCCATCGGCAGGAAAATTTAATGGCATTATGCCATGTATACTTTTTATTCCTAAGTTATGAATATGTGCATGTAAGGCAGTAATATCACTATATCCAACAACCCATTTTGGATTTTTAACAAATCGTGAAAAATCGAGGAATGGTAATGTTTTAATGGTTCCGTATCCTCCCCTGGCACATACAATCGCTTTTATATTAGGATCGTCAAGCATTAATTGTAAATCGTTTGCTCTTTCTTTATCTGTACCTGCAAATTGTCGCTCCTCGTTAAAAAGATTTTTTCCAAAAACTATATATAACCCCCACTGCTCAAAAATTTTTACGGCTCCTTCAATCTCTATCTTTCTTATTTTACGTGCTGGAGCAACAATTCCAATAGCATCGCCAGGTTTTAATTTGGGAGGAGTAATCATCTTTATCTATTTTAATAAGTTATGTAAAACTAAATATTATTTATTGGATGAAAAAAAATATTCCTTTGTATATTTGTCCGGTATTTTAAAAATTGCCAGAAACCTTTTGTATTGATATGAAAAATCCGAACCGCTACTTAATTACATCTGCCCTACCTTATGCAAACGGGCCTCTACATTTAGGACATATTGCCGGAGCCTATCTACCTGCCGATATTTATGTCCGCTATCTTAAATTAAAAGGAAAAGACGTGGCTTTTATCTGTGGCTCCGATGAGCATGGAGTACCTATCACTTTACGCGCACGGAAAGAGGGTGTTTCTCCACAAGATATTGTCGACAAGTATCATGAAATGATAAAAACAGCTTTTGCCGAATTTGGAATTGATTTTGATATTTATCACCGCACATCATCAAAATTACATCATGAAACGGCTTCGGATTTTTTCAAAACCATGTACGAAAAAGGCGAATTTTTAGAAAAAGAAGAAAAACAATATTACGACGAAAAAGAACAACAATTTTTAGCCGACCGATATATTATTGGAACCTGCCCTAAATGCGGATACGAAGAAGCATATGGTGATCAATGCGAAAAATGTGGGTCAAGCTTAAGCCCAAAGGAATTAAAAAATCCGAAATCACGCCTAAGCGGAAATTCGCCCATATTGAAAAAAACCAAACACTGGTATCTACCTTTAGATAAATATCAAAAAGAATGGTTAGAAGACTGGATTGACAGCCACAAATCAGACTGGAAATCGAATGTTTACGGACAGTGTAAATCATGGCTGAATGGTGGTTTGCAGCCTCGTGCAGTAACACGCGATTTGGATTGGGGTGTTCCTGTTCCTGTGGAAGGATCGGAAGGAAAAGTGCTCTATGTTTGGTTTGATGCACCCATAGGCTATATTTCTGCTACCAAAGAATGGGCACAAAAAAATAATAAAAACTGGAAAGATTACTGGCAAAGTGAAGACTCCAAATTAATACATTTTATAGGAAAAGATAATATCGTTTTTCATTGCCTAATTTTCCCGGCAATGCTTAAAGCCCATGGCGATTATATATTACCAGACAACGTTCCTGCCAATGAATTCCTAAATCTTGAAGGAGAAAAACTATCCACCTCCCGAAACTGGGCTGTGTGGATACACGAATATTTACAGGATTTTCCCGGGAAACAGGATGTGTTAAGGTATACCATTTGCGCCAATTCGCCTGAACAGAAAGACAATGATTTTACATGGAAAGATTTTCAGAATAAAAATAACAATGAACTTGTAGCCATTTTAGGAAATTTTGTGAACAGAACACTAGTACTTACCCATAAATACTACGATGGAAAAGTACCTGAAAAAGGAAACTTAACCGATTTCGACAAAGAAACATTAGCCGAAATGGCAGTGATTAAAAATAACCTGGAAAAAAGTATTGAAAGCTTCCGTTTCCGCGAAGCGGTTAAAATAGCTATGGACTTGGCTCGGCTGGGCAATAAATATTTAGCCGATACCGAACCCTGGAAAGTAATAAAAACGGATGAAGAGCGCGTAAAAACCATCATGAATATTTCTATTCAAATTTCGGCTGCCTTATCTATTATTATCGAACCCTTTCTACCCTTTACTGCAGAAAAACTGAGAAAATTCCTTAATATTGATAAACTAAACTGGGATTTGGCAAGCAACGATAACATTATAGAAGCAGGGCATTCAATTAATAAAGCCAAATTGCTTTTCGATAAAATTGAAGATGAAGCCATTGAAAAACAAATACAAAAACTGATGGACTCAAAAAAAACCAACGAAGCAGAACAACAACAGGCAGAACCAGCCAAAGAAAATATTACATTCGACGATTTTGTGAAGATGGATATCAGGGTAGGCACGATTTTAGAAGCCGAACGTGTACCCAAAACAGACAAACTCATTAAACTTAAAATTGATACCGGAATAGATCAACGAACTGTAGTTTCTGGTATTGCTGTGGATCATAAACCCAAAGATATTATTGGGAAACAGGTAAGTATCCTGGTTAATCTTCAACCCCGCAAAATTCGTGGTATCGAATCGCAGGGAATGATTTTAATGGCCGAAGATGCCAGTGGCAAACTGGTTTTTGCCATACCCGAAGAAAAAACAAGCAATGGAGCGAGTATAAAATAGTTTTTTAGTTCAGAGTTTTAAGTTCTCAGTTTTAAGTTCTCAGTTAGGAGTTAAGAGTTCGGAGTT
>JAXHVS010000122.1:25245-35419 GCA_034189025.1 Bacteroidota bacterium | reverse complement strand
AGCGATGCTGCCGAAGCCATTGGCTTCAGAAGTATGGGCGTGAGAATAACGTTTGAGCAGCTCGTAAAAGAAGCTCCGCTGCCCTGCATTGCACACTGGAAACAGAACCATTTCGTAGTAGTATATAAAATTAAGCAAACCAAAAAGGGTATTTTTGTGCATGTGGCCGACCCTGCACGCGGATTGATAAAATTTACCCGGGAAGAATTTATTTCCGGATGGGCCAATACGAAAGAAGATGGCGAAGAAAAAGGGTTGTGCCTGCTGTTGGAAACTACGCCCGATTTTTATAGCGCAGAGGATGAAAAGCCCGATAAATCGGGATTTAAATTTTTATTCTCCTACCTGCGGCCGTATAAAAAAATTATTACGCAGCTTTTCCTGGGACTTATCCTGGGAAGTTTATTGCAGTTAATATTTCCTTTCTTAACCCAGAGCATTGTCGATAAGGGTATCAATAACCAGGATTTGGGTTTTGTAACCTTAATCATTATTGCCCAGCTGGTATTGATTTTCTCGCGTACCATTGTGGAATTTATCCGCAGCTGGATATTGCTGCACCTGGGAACGCGGATTAATATTTCGCTGATTTCTGATTTTTTAATTAAGATGATGAAGTTGCCAGTATCGTTTTTTGATTCCAAAATGATAGGTGACCTGATTCAGCGAATTGGCGATCACCGGCGGATTGAAAGTTTTCTTACTTCATCAACCTTAAATATTCTCTTTTCATTTTTTAACCTGATTATTTTTGGCATTGTTCTTTTGGTTTACAGCGTAAATATTTTCCTTATTTTCCTTGTCGGCAGTGTGCTTTATACGTTATGGGTTTACCTTTTTATGAAAAAACGGCGTGAGCTGGATAACCGTCGTTTTGCACAACTTTCCGATAACCAGAGCAACATCATTCAATTGATTACCGGAATGCAGGAGATCAAGCTGAACAATTGCGAGAAACAAAAACGATGGGAGTGGGAGCGGATACAGGCCCGCCTGTTCCGGGTAAATATTGCCAGCTTATCGTTAAACCAGTACCAGCAGGCCGGTGGTGTGTTTATCAACGAGGTAAAAAATGTGATTATTACTTTTATTGCGGCCAAATCGGTTATTGATGGCAACATGACACTGGGTATGATGTTGGCGGTACAGTATATTATGGGCCAGTTAAATAGCCCCATTAATCAAATGATTAGCTTTTTACAGTCTACCCAGGATGCTAAAATAAGTATGGAACGTTTGGGTGAGATTCATCAGAAAGAAGATGAAGAATCGGACGAAACGCCCAAAATTGATATTCTGCCTGAGACTCGTGATTTAAATATCGAAAAGGTATCCTTTCAATACGAAGGCCCGCATTCGCCTTTTGTGTTAGATGAGGTGGATTTAAAAATTCCGGAGCAAAAAATAACTGCGATTGTTGGTACCAGCGGAAGCGGTAAAACAACGTTAATAAAGCTTTTGTTGGGTTTTTACCAGCCGGTAAAAGGAAAAATAAAACTGGGCGACCAGTACCTGAATAATATCAGTAACCGCATGTGGCGCGAAAAATGTGGGGTGGTTATGCAGGACGGATTTATTTTCTCCGATTCTATTGCTAACAATATTGCAGTATCGGATGAAATCCCCGACCGAAAAAAACTATTGCACGCTGTGAAAGTGGCTAATATACAGGAGTTTATTGAATCGTTGCCATTGGGATATAATACTAAAATCGGACAAAATGGTGTTGGATTAAGCCAGGGACAAAAACAGCGGATATTAATTGCCCGTGCGGTATACAAAAACCCGGAATTTATATTTTTCGACGAGGCTACGAATGCACTTGATGCTAATAACGAACGGGTAATTATGGAAAATCTGGAACAGTTTTTTAAAGGTAAAACAGTAGTTATAGTGGCACACCGGTTAAGTACGGTAAAAAATGCCGACCAGATAGTGGTGTTGGAAAAAGGAAAACTCGTAGAAAAAGGAACGCATGCAGAGCTGACAAAAAAGAAAGGCGCGTATTATGAGTTGGTGAGGAATCAGTTGGAACTAGGCTCTTAATAGAACTTAATAGAACACAGATGACACGGATTAATAAATCTGATGATATAATTTAGATTGGTGTAATTAGCGGCAGTAGGCAGTAGGCAGTAGCAGAAAGCAGCAGTATCCCTTTATTGCCGGAAGCAGTGGGCAGTATTTAGAGTTTTAAAATGAATATTATTAATATAAAAAGGTAATATAAGTATGAAATTTGGATTTAAGCAGTTAAAGGTATATCAGAAAGCATACAAACTGGCAATGGAAATTTTTGAAATGAGTAAGAAATTTCCTGTTGAAGAAAAATATTCTTTGACAGATCAAATACGCAGATCTTCCAGATCAGTTTGTGCAAATATTGCTGAGGCCTATCGAAAACGAAGATATCCAAAGCATTTTACAAGCAAAATAACAGATGCTGATGCAGAAACAAGTGAAACGATTGTTTGGCTGGATTTTGCTATGGATTGTAAATATATTTCACAAGCAACACACGATCGTCTGGAAAATGAATATGAAGAGGTAGGTAAAATGCTGGGTTCAATGGCAGACCATCCTGAAAAATTTTCACCTAAGTAAACTATACTGCTTACTGCTGCTGCCTACTGCTGCAATAAAATGCTGTTTATTTAATAAAAAAAAATGTAATTATCAAGAGATGGAAGAACACAATAAAATAGAGCTCCGCTCAACAGAAGTACAGGAAATACTTTCACGCCCGCCCAAATGGATGGTGCGGTGGGGAATAACCATTGTTTTTATAGTGGTTGCCATTCTCGTCACCGGAAGTTGGTTTTTTAAATATCCCGATATTATACCGGCGAATATTGTTTTAACCACCGAAAATCCTCCGGCACCGGTTGTAGCCAAAACATCAGGGAAAATTCAAAATCTTTTTATTGATGATAATCAAAGAGTTAGTAAAAATGATGTGCTGGCTGTTTTGGAAAATCCTGCCGATTTTAAAAGTATACAAGCTTTAGAAAAATTACTGCTTGATTTTAATGCAAATTTTACATTGGGTGAAGCATTTTTATTTTCAAAGTATCCTTTAACGTTAGGAAGTGTACAATCGTTTTATGCCAGTTTTGTTAAAAATATCGAAGCTTATAATCAGATGATCCGGTTAAATTACCATGATCAAAAGATCGAACTTTATCAGCAGGAATTGAAAAAATACGGGAAATATTTGTCTCATCTGGAAAAACAGAATCGTTTGCTGGGTGATGATTTTAAGTTAGCACAAAAACAATTTTTTAGAGATTCTGCCTTAAACGCACAAAATATGCTATCCGATGCTGATTTTGAAAAATCAAAATCTCAATTAATCGCTAAACAATACAGCCTGGAACAGAACAGTGCATCCATTGCAAGTATTCAACTGCAAATGGAAACCTTAAAGCAAAATATCCTGGAGTTGGAGCTTCAGAAAGACCAACAGTTAAACGATTATCAATCGCTAATAGACGAATCGTATAAAAATTTAGAGGCTGCCATAGATTCGTGGAACTATCAATTTACCCTGGTATCGCCTACCGATGGGAAGGTTACGTTTAATCAGTTCTGGAACGAAAATCAATCGGTTAAAGCGGGCGAAACAGTAATGACTATTATCCCCGAAGATGAAGGAGAAATTATCGGGAAAGTGCAGCTGACATTCCAGGGTGCAGGGAAAGTAAAACCCGGGCAACAGGCAAATATTCAATTTGCCAACTATCCATATATGGAATTTGGGATGGTTAAAGGAGTTGTTAAGTCTATTTCTCTGGCTCCTAATAATAATTTTTATACTGCTGAAATTGAATTGCCTCAGGGATTAACCACTTTTTACGGAATAGAGCTGGATTTTAAACAGCAAATGACCGGAAAAGCCGAAATTATTACCGAAGATATCCGGCTGCTGGAGCGGATTATCAGGCCTCTGCGCTATATTCTTAAGAAAAATACTAACCTGGGAAATTGATTTATAAAACGATGATTTAACAAAACCATTAACATCAGGCCTTCCTGGTGCAGGCAAGTCTGTGGTTAACTCTGTGTCCTCTGTGTTGCTTTTAAATATTTAACCACAGAGTTTCTCTGAGTTTTTCACCGAGAGACACAGAGTAATGAAGATATAAATTTATTGCATCTGACTTTTTACTCCGTGAAACCCTGCCTGCAGTAGGCAAGACTGTGGATATCTCTATGCCTTCTGTGGTTAATATATAAGTGACAATGCAATGAGAATAGCACAAAATTACATGATGATTTACAAAAGATTTGTTTTCTTTGTTTATCAAAACAAGAAGTTTAAAAGATAAAATTATGTTAAAAAATCCTTTTGGGAAATATACATTTCAAATAAAATCATACGACTCAGATCAAAATGGGTTCTTAACCCTTCCGGTACTATTTCATTTCTTGCAGGAGTGTGCCTGGGAAAATGCACGAGCCAACGATTTTGGGTATGAATTTTTAGAAAAAAATAATGCGTACTGGGTATTGTCGAGAGTGCTGGTGCGAATGGACGAATACCCGCAATGGCGCGATGAGATTGAAATAAAAACCTGGGCCAAAGGCGTTGACAGGTTTTTTGCTATTCGTGATTTTCAGATTTATAAAAATGGAAAAACCATCGGTAATGTTACCAGTTACTGGTTAATTGTTGATAAAGATAAAAAACGGCCCCGTAAGCCTGAAGATTTTAATTTTGTGCATGAGAATTTTTTGCGTGAGTCGGCGATTGAACAAAAACCCGAAAAAATTAAGGTTGATATTGACTTAACGAAGAAAGAACAACGTACCGTTTTTTATAGCGACATTGATGTAAACCAACATGTAAACAATGCAACTTATGTACGCTGGATACTTGATTCATGGTTTTCAAACCATAGCCAGGCGATTGCTGAGTTTGAAATCAATTTTCTTTCCGAATTAATGTTAAATGATGAGTTTGCTGTTTTTGCCGGCAAACAACAGGATGATTATTTATATTCATTAAAAGATATCAAATCCAGAGATATATGTAAGGCCAGGTTAAAACCAATAAATGCCTAAAATTTATTTTTTTAGGCATTTATAAGTATTTAAAATTTTTTCATTTTAAAAGGGTAAATCGTCCGGTTCATTAGCATCCGGCATATCATCTAAGGATGGGGGAGGAGGCGTATCATCCGGCATATTGTCCTGATTTTGTGCATTAACTTTTTCAATTCGCCAGGCATCTAAGTTGGTAAAATAGCTTACTTTACCGTCTTTTTCCCATTTGTTCCCTCTGATGTTAAAATTGACTTTAATGTCATCATTCAGGTTCATTGCATCAATTAGATTGCAACGGTCTTGTGTAAGCTGAAATTTAATATGGTCGGTAAACTCCATCCCTCCGTTCGACTCGGTTTTTTCGATTACAAATTCGCGCTTTTTAAAGCGATCGCTAACCTTTACCGTATCGAATTTTTCAATTAACTTTCCTGATATTTCAAAACTCATATCATTGATTATTTTTCTTCGTGAATAATTATTTTTTCAATTATATCTCCTTGTCGGATATCATCAATAATATCCAGCCCTTCGTATACTTTTCCAAAGACCGTATGTTGGCGGTCAAGGTGTTGTGTATTTTCGCGGTTGTGGCAGATAAAAAATTGCGACCCGCCGGTATCTCTTCCTGCATGGGCCATAGACAAAACACCCCGGCCGTGGTATTGGTTCTCTCCATCCAGTTCACATTTAATGGTGTATCCCGGGCCACCCATTCCTGTTCCATCGGGGCAACCACCCTGGATAATAAAGTTGGGAATTACACGGTGAAAAGTTAATCCATCATAAAAACCATTTTTTGAAAGTTTAATAAAGTTTTCTACAGTACCTGGTGCATCTTTTTCAAAGAATTTTGCTTTTAGGGTTCCCTTTTCAGTTACTATTTCTGCTGTTTTCATCTGTTTTTTGATGTTAAATAAAACAAGCACGTTGTTGCACGTGCTTGCATTATAGATAAAATATTTGTTATATTATTCTTCTATTGATTCATGGCCTTTTATTACTTCAATCAGCTCAACATCGAAAATAAGCGCCATGTTGGGTTCCAGGGCTCCACCCGGGCGTACTCGCATTCCATAACCTAATTCAGTTGGGATGTATAGTTTGTAATTTGCTCCTTCTTTCATTAACTGCAGGCCTTCAGTCCATCCCGGGATAACGCCGTTTAATGGGAACCTTGCAGGTTTACCTCTTTCGTAGGAGCTGTCAAATTCTGTTCCGTCTATTAAGGTCCCTCGGTAATTAACAACTACGGTGTCGGTTTCTGCAGGAGATATTCCTTCACCTTCTTTGATAACTTCATATTGAAGTCCGCTTTCGGTAACCTGAACCTCTTCTCTTTGTTCATTTTTTTCAAGAAAACTTCTTCCTTCTTCTAAATTTTGGGCAATCTTTGCGTCTCTTAATTCTTTAAAATATTTCTGAATAACCTGTCTTGCATTTTCGTCGGCTATGTCAAGATCATTTTCATTAAACACATCTTCGATTCCTTTGATAAATGCATTGTAGTTCAATTCATTCACATATCCGCGTTCCAGGCTGTTTGCAATATCAATGCCCAATGCGTAGCTAACACTGTCTAAATCGGTTTTTAATTTTACATTGGTGTTCACGCTCTGCGAACACGATGAAAAAATAAATGCAACTAACGTTGAAATTAATAATAAGTTTCTCATTTTCATAGTTATAATTTTTAGTTAATGTATGCTTTTTTAATCCTGCAAAGGTGATTAAATTATTTGGAAAAGTCAAAAGTAAGGTTTTAAAAAAAGTTAAAATCTATCGTTATACTTTAAAAGTTTATAATTTAATAGCTCTAAGCATATGTCTTTTACCTTCGGGCCCAGGCAATCTTTCTAATTGAAAACCGGCATTTCGTATATTTCGCTTTACCAGCCCTTTGCTGCTGTAGGTTGTTAAAACACCCTGGTTTTCCATTGCCTCATAGATTTTTATAAAATTCTGATGATTCCATAATGCAGGTTGTTTATCCGGAGCAAAGGCATCAAAAAAAATGAGGTTGTACTTTCTTGTGAACTGATAATTGTTAAAATCAGCCTTAATTTTGGTAAGATAAAAATGATTAGAAATTTTTATTCTTTTATTCCAGCTTACTTCGTGCATTTGATCAAATATTTCTTTTGTTTTTTTAGATAAAATTTGAGTATAATTCAACTTTTGAATTACATTGTGTGTTACCGGATAAAGCTCAATTCCAGTATATTCTACAATTCCCTCTTTTTTTGCACTTTCCAAATAAGTCAACAGCGCATTGAGTCCGGTACCAAAGCCTATTTCAAAAACCTTGATCGATGATAGATTTAAATAGTTGTATCCAGCATCGATAAAAACATGTTTTGATTCGTTTATTGCACCATAAACGGAATGATAATGTTCTTTAAATACTGGAGAATAAAGCGTTGAAGAGCCGTCTTTGGTATGTATAATTTTAAGATTCAATGATTAGGGATTTAAAATTTATTAAAATATTGTATTTATTTGCAGGGTAAAGTTAGTAAATTGTTTAACGAATTGTAATTGTATTTAATTGATCCGAAAAATTATCCATATTGATATGGATGCATTTTATGCATCGATTGAGCAGCGCGATAATCCTGAATTAAGAGGGAAACCCGTTGCTGTTGGCGGTTCGAGCGAACGTGGAGTAGTGGCTGCTGCCAGCTACGAAGCCCGAAAATTTGGTGTTCATTCGGCCATGTCATCCAGTAAGGCTAAATTAAAGTGTCCCGATTTGATTTTTGTCCAATCGAACCGGAAAAAATATAAAGTGGCCTCGCAACAAATGATGGAGATTTTATATGAGTATACCGATTTGGTAGAGCCACTCTCTATTGATGAAGCCTTTTTAGATGTAACGCACAATAAAAAAAATCTTTCTTCGGCAACGCTTATTGCAAAGGAGATAAAAAGACGTATTTACGAAAAAACAAATTTAACCGCATCGGCAGGGGTCTCCATTAATAAATTTTTAGCCAAAATAGCTTCCGACTATAAAAAACCCGATGGTCTTTTTGTGATAAAACCCGATGAAGCAGAGAGATTTGTTGAGGAGTTATCCGTAGATTTGATTCATGGTGTAGGCAAAGTTACTGCCGAAAAAATGCATCGGTTGGGAATATTTAAGGGAATCGATTTGAAGGCTAAAAGTGAGAAATGGCTTATTGGCCATTTTGGAAAAGCTGGTTCTCATTTTTACAATATTGCCCGGGCAATTGACCATAGGGAGGTTAATCCAAACCGAATTCGAAAATCCGTAGGTGCCGAACGTACGTTTGAGAAAGACCTGAATTCAGATTTTGAGATTATTACCCATCTTTACCATATCGAAAAAGAATTGTTCGAAAGGATTAAGCGGCACGGCAAATATGGAAAAACATTAACGTTGAAAATAAAGTATACCGATTTTAAGCAGATAACACGAAGTAAAACCGTTTTTTATTCGATTAACACTTTTCAAAAGCTGCACAAGTTAGCAAAAGAAATTTTTACTCAGGTGGAATTGGAGAAAAGTATCCGTTTGTTAGGATTAACCGTTTCTAACTTTCCGGATGATTCCCAACCGGAAAATTTGCAGTTGACCCTTAATTTTTAATCAATTGATTTATAGCCTCTGAAAGTTGAGGATAAGAAAAATCGAATTTATTTTCTTGCAGCCGCGATGGAATAACCCATTGGTTAGTAAGAAAAACTTCTCTTCCCATGTTTCCGGGGATTAACTTTATAATAAATGCAGGAATTTTTACCCATACAGGCCGGTTTAAAGCTTTCGCAACTATTTTGTTAAACGTTTTTGATTTTACCGGCTGGGGAGCCGTTAAATTAAAAATGCCCGATAATTGATGATTTTTGATGATAAATTCGATTGCCCGAATTTCATCTGTTAAATGAATCCACGAGAATCCTTGTTCTCCATCACCAAGATTTGCCCCTGCAAAATATTGAATCGGTTTTATTAACTTGGGAAAAATACCTCCGGATTTTCCTAAAACCATTCCTGTTCTTATAATTGCTCTTCGTACACCATACGATTCTACTTTTAGGGTTGATTTTTCCCATTCATCGGTGACATAGGCTAAAAATCCATTGCCTTTAGGTGCTTTCTCGGTGCACTTTTCTTTTGTATCATAACCATAATAACCAATAGCCGAACCCTGAATGAGTAATTGTGGTTTGTGTTTTGTTTTTTCAATGGCTTGGGTAATCTTTTGGCCTGCATTTATCCGGCTGTTTAAAATCTTTTGCTTTTGCTTTTTAGTCCATAATTTGGATGCAATATTTGCTCCGGCAAGATTAATAATGATATCTGATAGCTCAAAAATCTCGGTTAGCTTCGATACATCTTGATAATCCCAGGAAATGATATTCACTCTTTTATCGAGTAATTGATGGGCTTTGTTTTTATTCCTGGAAATAGCAGTTACTGCATAATTTTTTTCCAGGAGGTATTGGGTAAGAGAAGTTCCAATAAATCCTGTTGCTCCAAATATAGTTATTTGTTTCATCGCTTATTCGTTTAATGCCTGCTTATATATTTTTAATGCACGTTCTCTTGCAAATTTATGTTCAACAATGGGCTCCGGATAATCATTGGATTCTAATTCAGAAATCCATTTTTTGATGTATTTTAATTCAGGGTCAAATTTTTGGGTTTGTAATTCCGGATTAAAAATTCTAAAATAAGGTGCAGCATCGCAACCTGTTCCTGCAGCCCATTGCCAACCCCCATTGTTTGATGCCAGCTCGTAATCGAGCAATTTTTGTGCAAAGTATGCTTCTCCCCAACGCCAGTCAATAAGTAGATGCTTGGTTAAAAAGCTGGCCGTAATCATCCGAAGTCGATTATGCATATAGCCTGTTTCATTCAGTTCACGCATTCCGGCATCTACTATTGGATAACCAGTACTCCCATTGCACCAGGCGGCAAATTCTTCCTCATTATTTCTCCACTCTAGTTTATCGTATTGTTTTTTAAACGATTTTTCGGCAACCTGTGGGAAATGCCACAGAATCATCATATAAAATTCACGCCAAATAAGTTCGTTTAAAAAGGTTTCGTTGAGTTTTGCAGCTGTTTTGATTAATTCTCTAATGCTTATGGTGCCAAATC
>JAXHVS010000122.1:0-25145 GCA_034189025.1 Bacteroidota bacterium | reverse complement strand
AATATAAAAACCGGAAGCACATTCCCTTTTTTTAATGCATAAAACAATCCATGGTTATCATTTAATCGTAAATCGCGCCTGAACCAAAAGATTTTAATTTTTCCCATTACTTATTTTTTTCTTAAACCAGGGTATAAATGCACTGGTTGATTGGATATAATTTTTGTAGTCAGGTTTCTTATTTATTAAATCTTTTTCAAGCAGAGCTACACCAGAAATCCTGATGATTAAAAAGGTCATTAACACAGAACCAAGTAAAGGAATATAATACCCCGAAGCTATACTGAATAGCCCATAAGCCCACCAAACAGCAGCATCGCCAAAATAGTTCGGGTGTCGGGTATATTTCCAGAATCCTTTAGTTAATAATTTGCCTTTATTCTCAGGTTTTGATTTGAAAAGCGAAAGTTGCAAATCGCCTCCAGCCTCAAAAATAAAACCAATAAGCCAAAAGAATAATCCAATATAATGAATAATATTAAATGAGTTCTGTCCTGCAAAGAATGTAGCTAATAGAGGAACGGATATCAACCAAAGCAAAATACCCTGAAGTAAAAATACCTGAAAAAAACTTACCCACCAATATCTTTTATGCCCATATTTTTGTCTAAAATTTTGATATCGATAATCTTCACCTTTGCCCCAGTTACGTATGGTAATATAAATTGATAATCTTAATCCCCATAAGGAAACAATCAGTAAAAGTATCTTGTTTACTAAAGCAGATTGATTTGTTTGAAGAAAAAAGAAAATGCTTACAACAACAAATCCTAATCCCCAAAAGCTGTCAACAATGCTGGCATTCGTGATGGTTATACTAATTAGCCATGCAACAAACATTAAAACTAAAATAATAGTAAAGGATTGAAAGTAGATATCGAAAAATTCCATGAGTATATTTTTTAATGAAAATTTTGGATAATAAACAAAACACTGTTTTATTTGTTCAGGATTTTGAAAGGTTTACTTCCACAATTATAAAAATAATGATTTTTTGAACCTTTAAGAACAAATCTTGTTTTAAAAGTCAGAATAATATAAGTAACAAAAATCTTATGGCAAGTTATTCAATAAAAGAGTTAGAAAATTTATCAGGCATTAAAGCGCATACCATTCGTATTTGGGAAAAACGCTATAATCTTATTGTTCCTTCAAGAACCGAAACGAATATAAGGTATTATTGCGACAAAGATTTAAAACGGCTGCTTAATATTGCTATTTTAAATCGCCAGGGTATTAGAATATCCGAAATCGCAAAGCTTTCGGATGGAGATTTAGCTGAGAGAGTTGTTAATATGGCTTCGGATTCCGGAGATGCTGCACAAAATATTGAGCAGTTGGTAATTGCAATGGTTGATATGGATGAAGTTAAGTTTGACCGTATTTTATCACGCTATATTATGCACGAAGGATTTGAAAATGCAGTTATAAAAGTAATTTTTCCATTTTTTGAAAGGATTGGTATTCTGTGGCAAACAGGAACCATTAATCCTGCCCACGAACATTTTGTGTCTAATTTATTCCGACAGAAATTAATGGTAGCCATTGATAATATTATGATAAGCGATAATCAAAAAGCGAAAAAATTTATTTTGTTTCTGCCGGAAGGCGAATACCACGAATTAGGACTTTTATTTTATAATTACCTGATTCGGAAATCGGGACAAATTGTATATTATCTGGGTAGCTCGGTTCCATTTACTGATGTTGTGGAAACAAGTAAGATGGTAAATCCTGATTATTTATTTACCACCATCACTGCATTACTTACAAAAGAGGAGAAAGTAAAATATTTGAAAGACTTATCGAAAACGTTTCCTCTGCTGAAAATATTTGTTACCGGACAACAAATTGACCAAATTCTTAAGCAACCCTTATCCAATGTGGTAAAAATTACTTCGCCACATGATTTTAGTGAGACGTTGAAAAGCATGATTTAATTTTAGAACAATTCTAAATAGCGCATCCTGCTTATACTTAAGCAGGATTTTTTTGTTTAATCATTGATAATCAATATGAATAAAATATTAAACATAAAAATGACAAAAAATGTAATTTAGAATGTATGGCATAAAAAGATGTTTTTGTCTTAAATTATAAGGGTTTTGGCGCCAAATCTTATTTAGAAATATGTACTGTTTGTGATTTATAGACATATAAATATTTGGATATATGCTATTTTATGTTGTATCTTTGTTTAAGAAAATTAATAAAACGTACAACTATGACAGCATTAGAATTTAATCATCAGTTAATAAGTTTAGAGAATAAACTTTCAAGATTCGCTATGAGTTTAACTTCTAACAGAGAAGAAGCTCAGGATCTTTTACAAGAAACCTATTTTAAAGCTTTATCACATAGGGATAAATTTGAAGGATATACAAATTTAAAAGCGTGGACATTTACGATAATGAAAAATACCTTTATAAATAATTATCGTAAGCAACAAAAAGAAAATACACATAACGATACTACAAATAATTTGTATTTTTTGAATTTAACAAAGGAAAAATCGCCGGCAAGGCCTGATAATGAGTTTACAACTTATGAAATAATCAAACAGATTGAGAGTTTACCTAACGAATTTAAAGAACCATTTAACTTGTTTTTGTCGGGTTATAAGTATAAAGAAATTGCTGAGAAGCTTGATTTAAAAATTGGGACGGTAAAAAGCAGAATATTTTTTACCCGTAAAAAATTAATGGAAAGTTTAAAAGATTTTCAGTAAATATTCTTGTTAACATAGATAATTTCAAGAGCTTTTAGGGAAGTTACAAAGTTCCAAAAAGCTCTTTTATTTTTTGTATTCTGAAATATAATATTTTATGTATTTTTTGCCTGTTAAAAATGTGGTGTGCAAATTATACCATAATTCCAAAAAGTAAATAATAGTAAACCTTAGTTGAGCGATATGAGTGAAACGAAATAGCGCTTTACTCAGGCTTAACCCCGGCATAGAAGTTGTGTGTTTTTACTGAATGCGTGAAGTGAAAACTTTACTATTTCTTCGTCGTGAGCGAGAACCTTTAGCTCATGGCCAAAGGGAATAATCGGTCAATTTTGGTAAAGTAAATCTGCTATTTCTACATTTTAATCTGATTATTAATTATATAAGATTTTTTTTAAAACTGCGTAATCTCTGTTGATCATTTTATCTGCCTTTTACTGTGATCTGTTTATAAAAAAATAAATATCTGTAGGAATATTGGTTTATTCTTTTTAAGTCCTTATTTTACTGATAAATTTATTCATGCTATTATGGTTGATTATCATATTCATACTATTTTATCCGACGGGAAAAGCACTCATGAAGAATGTTTGGAATATGCCTTAAAATCAGAATTGAATGAAATCGGTTTTTCCGATCATGTATGTTTGAAATTCCCTGATTGGGCAACACGAAAAGCTCATTTTGAAAAAATGAAATCTATACTTCTGGATTTAAAGCAGCGTAAAAATCTTCCTTTTTCTATTAAATTTGGTATTGAGGCCGATTATCTGCGCGGACAAGAGGAAGCAATTCAAAAATCAATAGCATTGTTTCCTGTTGACTATGTAATTGGTTCGATACATTATATTGGTGACTGGAATTTTGACACCAATCCGAAAGATTACAAAAATGTTGATATAGACCAATTTTATATCGATTATTTTCAGCTGTTAGATGAATGTACCCGTTCAAGGCTTTTTGATATTTTAGGACATATTGATATTCCAAAGAAATTTGGTTATTATCCATCATTTAGTTTATTGCCATACTACGAAAAAATGGCAAAGGTTTTTGCCCATTCAGATATTGTTTATGAAATAAATACCAGTGGTTTAGATCGACCGTGTAAAGAATTTTATCCTGCCGATGAGTTTATTCGGATTTGTTTTGAAAACAATGTTCCGGTAACATTAGGTTCTGATGCTCACAGGGCAAATCATATTGGTAAATATTTTTTTCAGGCTGTTGAAAAATTAAAATCTATCGGCTATCGTAAGGTTGCCGTTTTTACTCAGCGCAAAAGAGATTATATGCTGATTTAAAATCAGCAATTATTCTTTTTCCTGCGATTGAATAAATTCTTCCAGTATTTTTTGTGCCTTTTCAAAATCTTTTTCTTCGACATATACTTTTGCTGCAAAGCCCGATAATGAACCGCCAAAACCTGCTGCTAATCCAGAATTCATATCGTTTCTTATTAATGCTGGGATTTCGTTTTTTTCCAGCATTCTTTTAAGTACCCCGGCATTTATTTCTGTTCCAGAATAAAGGAATTTTAAATCTTCGTGTTGATCCATAGTATATAATTTTTAAAATAAGTATTACAATTTACTTTTTCCCGGCTTAATTTCCCAACATTTATAGTAATATCAGGCACTAATTTTTTTGTTTAATTTAGCATACCTTCGTTTTATATATTGGTAATAAGCGATTTGGGCTCTTGTTTTAGGTTTGTTATTTTTTACGTATTTATTAACCTGTTTTTTATCTACAATTCGTGCTTTAACATTGTCTTTTAATTGTATTTTTAACATCTGTTTGAGTTCCTTTTTTATTTCTTCATCATAAATTGGACACGTTAATTCAATACGATTGTCCAGATTACGAACCATCCAGTCGGCCGAAGAAATGTACATAAGTTCTTTTCCTCCGTGGTAAAAATAAAAAATACGCGAATGTTCAAGAAAGCGATCAACAATGCTTATAACGTCGATGTTTTCGCTTAAGCCTTTTATTCCGGCTTTTAACGAGCAGGCACTACGGACAATGAGTTTTATGTTTACACCATTTTGGCTGGCATCGTATAATTTATCAATCATCTCTTTATCAACCAGGCTGTTTAATTTAATAATCATAAAAGCTTTTTTCCCCGCCCGGGCATTTTTTATTTCGTATTCTATTAGTTTAATAAAATGTGTACGGGTGCTAAAAGGTGAAAGGATAATGTGTTCGAAAATATGTTGTTTGTAATTTTTATCAAAAAATTCAAAAACTTTAACCACTTCTGCGGTTATTCTTTTGTCAAAAGTAAAAAACCCTTCATCACAATAATTTTTGGCTGTTACCTCCTGGAAATTTCCTGTTCCGATATAAGCAAAATTTTCTAATTTTTGATTATTTCTGCGGGTAATAAGGCAAACTTTACCATGAACTTTAAGCCCGGGAACTCCATGTATAACTTTAATTCCTGACTCTTGCAATTTATTTGACCAGTGAATATTTGCTTCCTCGTCGAAACGGGCTTGCAGCTCAATTAATACCACCACATGTTTGCCATTTCGTGCTGCATTTAGTAACGAGTTGATAACCATTGATTTTTTAGCCGCACGATAAAGGGTGATTTGTATGGATAATACCTGAGGGTCGATAGCGGCTTCTCTTATCATATCAATAAAATAGCTAAATGGTTGATAAGGGTAATGCAAAATATGATCTCGTTTTTTTATTTCATCTAGAATACTTTTATGATGTTTAAGATAATGATGAGGGACTGGAGGCATTTCTTTATTCTCAAGACTTTTTGGCCCAATTTTAGGGAAGTTTATAAAATCTTTAAAATTATGATATTTCCCTCCGGCGATAATATTATCATCATCATCGAGATTCATTTTTTTAATAAAAAATTGAAGCAGGCCTTTGGGCATTTTTTCATCATATACAAAACGAACGGGTTCTCCCTTTTTGCGTTTTTCGAGGCTTAATGAAATTTTTTCCATAAAGCTTTTTGAGATGTCATCGTCAATATCCAGCTCTGCATCGCGGGTAATTTTAATATTGTAGGCTTCAATTTTATTGTATTCGAAAATGGAAAATACATCGTTGATACAATGTCGAATAATATCATCTAAAATAATAATATACTTTTTTTTATCGGACGATGGTAATATAACAAACCGTGGAAGAATATCAGTTGACAAATCTAATAGCGCATAATCGAATCTGTTGGGATTTTTTGTATCTGATAATTTTACAGCAAAATAGATGGGTTTGTCCTTTAATTCAGGAAATAGCTGGTTTTCGTGAAGCATAACAGGAACTAGAACAGGCCGTATGTTTTCGTTGTAAAATTCGGTAACATATTTACCTTGTTCTTTTGTAAGTTGAGATTCATTAATCACGTAAACATTATGTTGCTCCAGCTCGGTAATAAGTTGCTGATAAATTTTTTCAAATTTATTTTGTTGCTGTTGAGTTATTTTTTGAATTTCGTTTAAAATATCTCGGGCACTTTTATTTCCGGTTAACATTTTATCTTTACCTGCGTAAGCAGCAATCCTTTTTATAGTAGCTACCCGTACACGGAAAAACTCATCCATATTATTAGAGAATATTCCCAGGAATCGTATTCTTTGTAATATAGGAACCGATTTATCTTGGGCTTCCTGCAATACTCTGTCGTTAAAAGAAAGCCAGCTAATTTCCCTGTTCACATATTTTTGTTGCATAGTTGTGTGGGTTGCTTTTAAAAAGGTTGAAAATTTGTTTGTGGTAATTTACTAAAAATTTACGCTAGTTGACTTTATAAATCAACATTCTTTAGGTTAATTAGTTCAAGCGTATCCATATTTAGTGCTGTTAATGTACCTAAATCTTTAAACTTAATATAAATACATCCCGAATCGATGTTATAAATGTTGCTTGTAGTGTTTTGGATATTTATTTTGATTTGTTGGAAAGGAACAGGGGTGTGGCCATGAATAATTTTTTTGCCTTGTGTGTACTGATAATCATTTTCCTCGATTCGTGTCCATAACATTGCTTCGGTGTCTTTAAAAGGATTGTTTGCAGCGAAATTAAATCCTGCATGAACGATCAGATAATCGTCGAGTTCAATAAAATAGGGAAGGGATTGAATAAAATAAATATATCTTTCAGGGATGATTTTGTTTAGATCCGTTTCTGAATTATTTGATTGATTTTTAAAGCTTTGCAATGTTTTTTCGGCACCATTAAAAAACCAGTTTTCTGAACCCTGGAATAGAGTGTTTAGCATCATCTCCTCGTGGTTTCCACGTACTATTTGAACGGGATAATTATTTTTTAAGTTGATAAAGAAATCCAACACTGCTTTGGCATCAGGCCCACGATCAATTAAATCACCCACTGAAAAAAAAGAGGGGTTTTTATCATTGTTAACAATAATGTTTATAAGCTTGTCGAGTGTTTTAATGCATCCGTGAATGTCGCCAATAGCATATCGCATAAATTTTTTTAGAATATACTTATTTTATTGGGTATTGTCAAGGGTTTTTAGGGATTTAGTGTTGTGATTTTTTCCGCTATTCGTCAATATCTTCCAATATCTTCTGCACCTGATCTTCGGTTTCGGACAGTTTCTTTTTACACTTTTTTATTAGCGTAGAAACTCTTTTAACTTTTGACGATAAGTCATCAATATCTAATTCTTCGTTTTCGATTTTTGATAAAATATCTTCAATCTCATTAATTGCCTCGTTATACGAAATTTCTTTTGTTGTCATATCTTTAAAAGTTTACTGTTTTTTTGGAAGGGTAAATTTAAAGGTACTTCCTTTATTTTCCTTACTTTCGACCCATATTTTTCCTCCATGTTTTTCAACAAATTCACGGCATAAGATTAATCCCAGCCCGCTGCCTTGCTCTTCAGACGTTCCGGTTGTTGAATAGTGGATATCTATCCTGAAAAGTTTTTGTATGTTCTCTTTACTTATACCAACACCCTGATCAATGACAGAAATTGTTATTTCATTATTTGACTCTTCTGATTTAATAAAAACCCGGCTATTTTCGTAAGAAAATTTAATGGCATTAGAGAGAAGATTTCTAAAAACGGTTGTTAACATATCATAATCTGCTGATATAATTGTTTTTGGATTGATATCAGAAGTTACCTCAATATTTTTTTTGTCTGCGTTCATTTTTAGCAGATTGATATTCTTATTTACCATTTCATGCAGATCTAATTTTTTGGGACAAAATTCCATTTTGCCTCTTTGTGCCCTCGACCAGTGAAGCAGATTGTCTAATAGTTCTAAAAGTTCATCGGCCGACTGGTAGATTAGCTCAATAGGCTTTTCTAACTCTTTTTTAGTTAAAACATCGAAGTTTTTGGATAAATATTGTGTTAGTCCATATACTGCATTAAACGGATTTCGAATATCATGCGCAATAATTGAAAAGAACTTATCTTTGGTAGCATTTGAAATTTTTAAACTTTCTTCCGACTCTTTTAAGCGTTGATTCGATTGGTCCACTTCTTTAATTTTTTGTTGAAGCAGGATGTTGGTTTTTCTTTTGAGTATAAACTGAATAAAGATTATTATTCCCGAGATAAATGTTATTATGGCAATGATGAATGACAAATTTCGTACATTTTTTTGCTTTTTAATTTCTAATTCTCTTATCTTTTTTTCGGCAGTAAGTTCAGAAATCTCTTTTTCGATTCGGGATAATTCGGTTTGGCTTTTCTCCAATTCATATTTCATTTGGATTTCTAAAATTTTTTGAGCATTATTTTGTGCCATGATTGAGTCTTTAATTACCGAATAATTTATATAATAATTCAGCGCTCTTGTTTCATCTCCACGTTGATCATAATAATAGTATAACGAATAATATGCATCTTTTATCAATTCAAAATTATCAATAAACTGGCCAATGGTTAACGATTTTTTTATTAAATCAAATCCGTCCACTTCCCTTCCTTGTTTCAAGTAAATTTCTCCTAATTTCCGGCTACTAAGAGCATTGAGATATTGATTACCTGCTTTTTCGGTTATTTCAATGGTTTGATTAAAATATCCAGCGGCTTTATTATAGTCTCCAATCGTTTGATAATAGTTTCCAATATCATTTAAAATTTCACTTACACTTTTTATATCTCCTATTTCATTGCTAATATCCAACGCTTCGTTATAATAAATCAATGATTTTTCATAATCGTTTAATTCCAGATAAACTTTTCCTAAACTTTTTAGAGAAATTGCAATACCTATTTTATCTTTAATTTTTTCTCGTAACTCCAGTGATTTAATGAAATTTTCGAGGGCTAAATTATTTTGTTTTAACTTAAGGTAGGTATTTCCCATTACATAATAAGCATAAGCCGTTTCTTTATCATCACCTAAAGATTCTTTTATTTCTAAGCTTTGTTTATAAAAGTCCAGTGCTTTTTTGTAGTTATGAATCTCATCGTAAATAAGGCCAATGTTGTTAAGTGATTTTGCAATTTGGCTTTGATCGCCAACTTCTTGTCTTAATTTTAATGCGTTAAGATAATTTTCAAGGGCAAGATCGAGCATATTTGTTTTCCGATAAATATTGCCCATGTGGTTTAAACAGCTGGCTATGTGAACTTTATTCCCAATTTTGTTATAATTGAGTAAAGATTTTTTCATAAAATCGAGTGCCCGTTTATAATCATTATTTCTGCGATAAACCAGTGCAATATTTTTTTGCGATTGAGCAATCCCTTCCAAATCATTAATTGATTCTCTTAAATTAAGCGACCGGTTATAAAAATTTAGGGCATTATCGATATTATTAATTTGTAAATACACATTTCCGATAAGATTATAGGTTTTGCCAATTTCCTTTTGATGATTTATCTGTGTATTGATATTTAAAGCTTCTTGATGATATTCCAACGCTTTCTGAAAATATCCTCGATCCTTATAAACCAAACCAATATTGTTTAGTATCAACGCTTGTCCATTAAAATCATTGATCTTTTTTTTAATATCGAGTGCTTTTTGGTAAAAGAATAACGAACTGTCGTACTGACTAATGTTCCAATATAAGCTTCCAATATAATTAAGTGTGTTAGAAATATTGGATTGATCGAGTTGTTGATTTGCTTCAGATAATGCTTTTTGATGGTATGTTAAGGCTTGCTGGTATTCTCCCATTAATTTATAAACAACACCAATATTGTTATATGCTTCGGATATGGAGTTATCCTTATCTAATAGGTATAGATTTAAAGGTTTTTCATAATTAAATAATGCATTATTATAGTTTCCCAAATTCCTTTCAGCATGTCCAAGACGTGTGTATATATAAATTTTAATATTGTTTGATTTTTGTTCGTAGAAATAGTCAAGTGCTTTTTCGTAATATTCAATAGCTGGTTGGTATCTACTCATCTCATAATATGTATTGGCAATGTTTAATTGAGCATTGGCAATTCCTTCTTCTTGGTTAAATTTTTCAGATAATTCAAGCGCTTTACCTCCATAGTTTAAGCTTATTTCTTTATCTTTTTTTAAGTAAATTTTAGATAACTGATTATAGACTGGTATTAATTCCTTTTCAGGCAAGGTATTAAGCATTTGCTTTAAACTATCTATTTGGGTATTATCTTTTCCGTAGGAGTTTCTTATTAAAAATCCTAAAAACAATATTAAAAATATAGTTAGCTTTTTAATATGCATCTGAAATAAATCTATTTAGCCTAAAATAAGAAAATAACTAAATATTACCCAGTAAATTGTAAAGATTTTTATGGTTGAATCGTTTTTATTTTTTTGCTTTAGGTAGTGTAAATGTAAATTCACTTCCCTGGCCTAAGGTACTATTTACCCAAATTTTACCTCCACTTTGGCTAATTAATTCTTTACACAAGATAAGTCCTAATCCGGTTCCTGTTTCATCATTTGTGCCTTTTGTTGAGTGGCTGTAATCTATAAGAAATAAATTTTTTAAGTTTTCTTCACTAATGCCTTTTCCATTATCGGAAACAGTTATGGCAATTTCATCTTTATGCTCTGTTGAATCAATTATAATTTTACCATTTTGTTCAGTAAATTTAATCGAATTACTAATTAAATTCCGCAATATGGTTGAAAGTACATTTTTATCAGCATACACAAAGGTTTCTTCAGGAATCTTCGTTTCAATTTGAATCTGTTTTTTTTGAGCTAATATATTTAATATAGAAAGTGTTTCATTCAGCGATTCGGTAAGATTTATATTTTTTGGCGAGAGTTTTGCCCTTCCCAATTGAGATTTTGACCATTCAAGCAAATTACCTAATAAATTAAACAGGTTTTGTGATGATTCGAAAATCATCTTACTATATTCCTCTATTTCATCTTTCGAAAGATTATTTACATTTTTAAATAAAACTTCGGAAAAACCAAGCAACGGCTGAAATGGGTTTTTAAGATCGTGCGCAATGATGGAAAAAAACTTATCTTTAGTAGCATTTATTTTTTTAAGGTTTTTTTCTGATTCACGCAATTTTTGATTTGTCTGTCTTAACTGATTGTTTTTTGTTTCTAACAGGCTGCTGGTTCTTTTCTTTAATCTAAAACGGCTAAAACTTAAAATTGCCAATGTTAAAATCAGGATAATAAATGCATAAAAATATTTTTTCTGATTTATTTGTCGATTCAATTCCAGCAGTTGAATCTCATTATCTTTTTTAAGCACCTCATTTTCAATTTCAAGATTTTCTGTTTCGTGTTTAATTTTTAACTCAGCTACTTTATTACTGTTTTGTAATTTAAAAATGCTATCGTTCATATCAGAATACAACTTGTAATATTCCAGTGCATTTTTATAGTTGTTCTGATTTGTAAATATGGTGTACATAAACTCATAAGCTTCAATCAATACCTCAATATCATTAACTGTTTTAGCCAGTTTAATTGAGTTTAATAAATAATTTTTTGCTGTATTGTACTCTTTTTTCTCAATATATAATTTGGCCAGATTATTATAATTGTTGGCAATATCTTCAATACTGTTTCTTTCATTATTAATTTCAAGTGCTTGTTCTAAATAATCTTTTGCACTGGCATAATTACCAAGATCGATTTGAATAAGTCCTATATTGTTTAATGCAATGGCAATTCCTTCTTGATCGTGTAATTCTTTATTAATTTCGAGTGCTTTTCTATAATAATCAAGCGCTTTTCTTTTTTCTCCTTTCTTGTCATAAGCAGTTCCCAGGTTATTATATGCAGAAGCCTGCCCTTGAGAAAAATTATTTTTTACATCAATCTCTAATGATTTTAAATAATAATCTAATGCTTTCTCATTTTCTCCTAAATTTTGATAAATGATGCCCAGATTATTATAAGACATGGAAATACCCCGTTGATTGTTGTATTTTTTATATATTTTTAGTGCATCCAAAAAGTATTTTAAGGCAGAATCGTAATCTGAAATTGTTTGATACACATTACCAACAGCATTGTATATTTGTGCAGCAACTATCTCATTATCTTGTGTTTTAACAATTTCTAATGCTTGTAAATGATATTGAATAGATTTCTTATAATCATTTAATCTACTGTAAGTATTACCCATTGCACTTAAAAATAAAGCAATATCATCCTTGCTATCGATTTGTTTGCTAATTTCGAGGGCTTTTGAAAAATATTGAAGGCCTTGTTCTGGTTCATTTTTGGCATTATATAATATTGCTATATTATTATAAATACCTAAAAGTCCTTTTAAGTCATTTATTTCTTTTTTAACGATAACTGATTTTTGATAAAATTCTTCCGCAACATCATAATCACCCTGAAAGTAATATACGTTTCCAATTCTGTTGTATACATCTGATAGCCCTTTTTTATCTTTTAGAATATGAGCAAGATTCAGGGCTTCGTTGGCAAAGTACAAACTGCTGTCTAAAGAAATTTCCCAATAATTTCTTGAAATATTATTTAAAAGTTCAATTTTATTTTTTTCTTCTGTTGTTTCCAGTGTATTTAATAAACTATCAATTACTTGTCTTGTGTTTTGGGAAAAAGTAGGAAGGCTTAAAAAAAATAATAAAAATAAATGTAATGTAATTCTTTGCATAATTTATTTTCTAAAATTTGGATAACTAATATATGATAAATGTTTAGAATTGAACACTTTTTATTTTTTTATTTTTTTATTTTTTTGGTTTAATTTAGTTTTTACCTTAATAGTACTACGAAATTCGCCATCAAAAAGTTTGGTTATTACCTCATCATTTATGCTAATTTGTTGAATATTTGTGATGATCTTTTGATTTTCATTAAAAGTTATAGAATAACCTCTTTTTAAAATGTTGGTAGGATCAAGTAATGTAACTTTATTTTTAAAGTTGTTTAATAATGAATTATTATTTTTTAAGGTATGTTTATATCCGGTAATCAATGTTTTTTTATAGAAAATTATATTTTCTTTAGCAGATAACAAAGTTTTTGTTGTTGTAAACTGGATGGATGAAATGTAACTGTTAATTGTGCTGTTCTTTTTATGAATTAACTGGGTTGCCGAGTTTTTGAACTTTTCTTGCAATAGTGTAAATTTATTGTTTTGTTTATCTAAAATATTTTTTGTTATTGGGATAAAAATTGAGCTAGATTGGATGAGTTTTGTTTTTTGATGATTGATAAAATCAATGGCAATATCATAAATTCGTTCTTTATAAAAATCAATCTTCTGTTCAAACGCTAATGTTTTTTCAATAATATATTCAGCAACTGCTGTAGGTGTTTTTAATTTTTGGTGAGCTACCATATCTACAATTGATTCATCTTTGTCATGCCCTATTCCTGTTAAAACAGGGATGGGGTACTGGGCTACATTTGCAGCCAGTAAATAGTTGTTAAAACAATTTAAATCAGCTTGCGACCCACCACCGCGAATTAGTACTACAACATCGAAAAAATGTTCATTTTTAAAAATTCTTTCTAACGCATCAATAATAGATTCTTCGGCCTGTAAACCTTGCATTAGCGATGGAAATAATTTTATATAATATTTATACCCATATTTATTGTTTGTTAACTGATGCATAAAATCTTGATAACCTGCTGCTGTTTGGGATGAAATTACGGCAATTTTTTGAGGTACGATCGGAAATTCCAGTTCCTTATTCATGTTGATAATCCCATCTTCTTCTAACTTTCGTAATGTTTCGGCCTTTTTTTGGGCTAAATCGCCCAGGGTATAATTGGGGTCAATATCTGTAATGTTTAAGCTAAAGCCATACAACTCATGAAATTCGATGGTTACTCGTATTAAAATTTTAAGCCCTGAAGCCAGCTCGTGGCCTGTAACACTCTCAAAATATGGTTTCAACATTCGGAAAGTAAAAGCCCAGATGGTTGCTCTGCTTTTAGCAATGATATTTTCATTGAGGGCATCTTTTTCAATCAGTTCCAGATAGCAATGTCCGTTACGATTAATTTTTAATTCGCTTATTTCGGCTACTACCCATAGCGATTCAGGAAAATTTAGTTTTATTTTTTCCTGAATGGATCGATTGAGTTCCAGTAAACTAATTTTCTGAATCATAGATTATAACTTGCTAATCTTTTTACTTAAGTTCTGATTCTCCATTTTTATCTTTAAAAGATACATCCCCGAAGGTATTTCATTAAGATTATTTAATATAAATGTAGATTTGTTTGGAGTTGGATTGTTTATATTTAATTGCTTAATTTTTTGTCCGGTTATATTAAATAATTCAATCTGAATGGTTTGAATATCTTCTTTAATATTGATTTCGATTGTTAAATTGTTATCAAATGGATTGGGATAAATATTCAATAAAGCATTTTCTGAAAACGTATTAACGTTTGTTTGTGTAAGATATGCAGCTTTCCCAAAATCAGGTATTCCATAACCTACATAATAATCGGGGGATGAATATTTATGAGCACTTTCTTCAATTTTTTGCATAATTTCCATATTATTTAAATTTGGGAAATGTTGCCATAAACAAGCAGCCAACCCAGAAATTAATGGCGCAGAAAATGAGGTTCCGTTGGAGATGGCAATATCTCCGTCAATTCCTTGTATAGCTGTTTGATATCCCATGGCGGCAACATTTGGTTTAATTCTTCCATCGAATGTAGGGCCAATACTGCTAAAGTATGAATATTCGGCATATTGATTTACAGAACCAACCGTTAGTACACTATCTCCATCAGCCGGGGCTGTAATATATTTCCATGGATCATCACCTTGATTTCCTGCGCTTACCACAACGAGCATTCCTTTTGATGCTGCAATATCAGCTGCTTTGGTTATAAAAGCACTATTCCCGTCCATATCTTCATAAGTATAGTTTAAAACTGGATCGTCAAATTCGAAATAACCTAACGAAGTATTTATGATATCAGCACCTACACTATCGGCAAATTCAGCAGCAGCTACCCAATGGTCTTCTTCAATGCTATATTCCGAGGCCGTTTGTTCTGACCGTAAAAGCCAGTAACTGGCTTTTGGTGCAGTACCTATCAATTCTCCCGGAATGTTAGCCCCCATTACAGATAAGACTTTCATCCCATGCGACGATGCATCAAACACTACGGTATCTCCATCAACAAAATCGTAGGTCCCTAATATTTGATTATTACTCCATAAACTATCGAATGCAGGTAATATATCCACATTATAAAATCCGGCATCCAGAATGGCAATAATCATGTTCTGGCCCATATTTCCATTACGATGTAAAGTATGCCCGTTAAGCATTGAAATTTGAGTAGTACCATATCCATAATCAAAAACACTATCACTTTTTAATTGATTTTCTTTTGCAGGACAATTAGATTTTTTTTTGTTTTTATACTGAGGATTGTAACCGATTTTTTGTTTTGATTTTACAAAATCAAGCTGTATTATGGTGTCCATTAGTTCTGCATCAGTAGTATAAATTAAGGCTGTATTTAACCATTTTGAGGTATTTTTTATGGTTAATCCCAGTTTTTTTAAACTATCAAGATAATTTCTATTAACCGGAAGGTCATTTTCTTTTATAGATATATTTTGTTTTAAGCGTCGATCAATAGCTCTTGTGGATAAAAATTCTTCAGGATGTTCAATAGAGTATTCGCTATTATTTTTATCGGTAAAAAAAACACGGTAATTGTCAGGAGCTACCTGAGAGAATAGAAGAGAAGGCAAAAACTGTAAAAGAAAAAGCAGTAAAAATTTTTGCATGTTAAATTTGTTAATTTTTACAAATTTAACAAAAATGTTTAGAAAAGCTTAAACGATGATCCCTCCACCTAAAAGCATATCATTCTTATAAAAAACAGCAGATTGTCCGGGTGTTATGGCAAAAACTTCTTTTTGGAAGTAAACGTTAATTACTGAGCCTTCAATTTTTATCGTACTATTAACTCCTTCGCTTTTATACCTTACTTTAGTTGTTACTTCTATTTCGGTATTTGTGGGAATATCATTGATTAAATGATAATTTTTTACCCGTAGTTCCTTTTTGTATAGTTCATCTCTTTTTCCTAAAACAATTTCATTGGTACTTGCATTTATTTTAAGAACGTACATGGGTTTACCCAAAGCTATTTTTAATCCTTTTCGTTGGCCTATAGTATAAAAAGGATATCCTTCATGCTTCCCCAGATATTCCCCGTTAGTAGAGATGAAATTTCCCGTGCCGACTTTCTGACTTAACTCAGGAACATTATTTTTTAAATATTTTCGGTAATCATTATCGGGTATAAAACAGATCTCCTGGCTTTCTTTTTTTTGAGAAAGTTTAACAAAACCTTTTTCTACTGCCATGTTTCGTATTTCATCTTTGGTGAATTTTCCCAAAGGGAGAATCGATTTTTTTAGAATATCCTGAGTTAACCCCCACAAAAAGTAACTTTGGTCTTTTTTTAAGTCTTTTGCTCGTTTAATAATATATTTTGAATCTGTTTTTATGATTTGTGCATAATGGCCTGTAGCAATGAAGTCGCAGTTTAATTCGTTGGCTTTACGCAATAATACATTCCATTTAATCTTGGTGTTACATAAAACGCAAGGGTTGGGTGTTTTTCCGTCTAAATATTCATCGATAAAATTACAAACTACGGTTTGATTAAATTCATCAACAATATTTTCAGTATAATGCTTAATATTTAATTGTTTTGCTACTGTTTTAGCTTCGTGAACAGAATCAGTAGCATGTGAGCCGCTGCTTTTGTGGCGTGGATCATTATCAATATTATCCCACATTTCCATAGTAAGCCCTACAACATCAAACCCTTGTTCTAAGAGCAATATGGCAGCTAATGAGCTATCAATGCCGCCGCTCATTCCAAGTAATACCCTTTTTTTTATCATTAATAATGATTTACTTTTTCTTTTGTTGCGGTGGTTTTTGATTAAATAAATCTTCGATAGAAGGCTCTTTAATTTTTCCTTTATTCTTTTCCAGCTTATCCAATTGTTCCTGTTCTAAACGTTCTAACTCTTCCTGATTTTCGGCTATACCATTTATGTAGTTCAATTCATTTTTTAATGTACCATCTTCATTATAGTATTTCCATTTTCCTTCTCTCTTGTTATTTTCGTACGAGCCGGTAATGAGAATTGTCCCATCGTCATTAAATACCGAATATTCCCCATCAAGCCTGCCATTCATATACGATATACGCATCATAACTTCACCATTTTCGTAATATCTGATAGTCATTCCGTCCTGAATTCCGTTTCGCCAATGTGCTTCTTCTGATAATTGGCCGGTTACATAATATTTTTTCTCTATTCCATGTTTATTATCCATTTTGTAGGGAACCGTGTTAATTAAAAAACCATCTTCGGTATAAAAATTCCAGATACTGTCTTTTAATTGGCCAACGTACAATCCTTCAGCTTGTAAATTGTTATTTGGATAATAAAATTGGGTAAAGACTTCATTTGAATTTTTTTTAAAAAGCATTTTTGCTTTTAATCGTCCTGCTTCATCATATCTTTTTAATGTTCCGGTGGGCTTACCATTTTTAAAATACCCAATGTATTGAATGTTCCCATTAGGGTAGTGTTTTTCCCAGTATCCTGTTTTCTGCCCGCGTTCATTGTATTGATTGATGGTATCATTAAATGAGTTATTTTGTGCGAAACTATATCCAATGAAAATGAATAAGATGAATAGGGTTAAGATATTTGTTTTGGTATTCATGTTTTTGTTTTTTACAAAAGTAACAAGAATATATGATTTTTATTATCTAATAATATAATAAAAAAAAGAGCCCTGAAAACAGGACTCTCTTTGTCAATTTTCCTGAAGTTATATTATTTTACTTCTTCAAAATCTACGTCAGTAACTTCTCCATCGTCTTTTTTATCGTCAGAAGAAGCTTGCTGTTGCTCGCCACCCGGTTGTCCTTGCTGAGCATTTTGTTGTTGCTCCTGGGTAGCTTTGTACATTTCCTCTGATGCTTCTTTCCAGGCATTGTTTAATGCTTCGGTTTTGGCATCCAGTTGTTCTAAGTCTTCTTTTTTATGTACTTCTTTTAAATCTGCTAAAGCTTTTTCGATAGTTGCTTTTTTGTCAGCTGATAATTTGTCACCAAATTCTTTCAATTGTTTTTCAGTAGAGAAAATCAGACTGTCAGCAGTATTTAATTTATCTACTTTTTCTCGCATTTTTTTGTCCTCTTCTTCATTCGCTTTAGCTTCATCGCGCATACGTTTAATTTCTTCTTCGGTTAAACCGGATGATGACTCGATACGTATACTTTGTTCCTTATTGGTTGCTTTATCTTTTGCTGTAACGTGTATAATTCCGTTAGCATCAATATCAAAAGATACTTCGATTTGTGGTACTCCACGTGGTGCTGGTGGTATCCCGTCTAAGTGGAAACGGCCAATGGTTTTGTTATCTTTAGCCATGGGCCTTTCACCTTGTAATACGTGAATTTCAACCGAAGGCTGGTTGTCAGCAGCTGTTGTAAATGTTTCTGCTTTTTTGGTTGGGATGGTTGTATTGGCTTCAATTAATTTTGTAAAAACACCACCCATGGTTTCAATACCTAATGAAAGTGGAGTAACATCCAATAACAGTACATCTTTTACATCACCGGTTAAAACACCACCCTGGATAGCTGCACCAATAGCTACTACCTCATCAGGATTAACTCCTTTAGATGGTTTTTTCCCAAAGAAATCTTCTACTACCTTTTGTATAGCAGGGATACGGGTTGAACCACCCACAAGTATAACTTCATCAATATCTGAAGATTGCATGCCTGCATCACTTAATGCCTTTTTACAAGGCTCTAATGTTGCATTAATAAGCTTATCGGCTAATTGTTCAAATTTAGATCGTGATAAAGTTTTTACCAGGTGTTTAGGTACTCCGTCAACCGGCATAATGTAAGGCAGGTTGATTTCTGTACTTGTTGAACTAGATAATTCAACTTTTGCTTTTTCGGCAGCTTCTTTTAAACGTTGAAGAGCCATTGGGTCTTTTCGAAGATCAATTCCTTCGTCCTTTTTAAATTCTTCGGCTAACCAGTCAATGATTACTTCGTCAAAATCATCACCACCCAGGTGAGTATCTCCGTTTGTTGATTTTACTTCAAAAACACCATCACCGAGTTCAAGAATTGAGATATCAAAAGTACCACCACCCAGATCGAAAACGGCAACTTTAATGTCTCGGCTTTTTTTATCAAGGCCATAGGCTAATGAAGCAGCTGTTGGCTCATTGATAATTCGTTTTACCTTTAATCCGGCAATTTCGCCTGCTTCTTTTGTTGCTTGACGTTGTGAGTCACTAAAATAAGCAGGTACAGTAATAACAGCTTCAGTAACTTCCTGACCAAGATAATCTTCTGCAGTTTTCTTCATTTTTTGAAGAACCATTGCAGAAATTTCCTGAGGAGAATACTTCCTGTCATCAATTTGTACACGTGGGGTATTATTTTCTCCTTTTACAACTTTAAATGAAACTCTATTTATTTCTTTCTGAACTTTATCATATGTTTCTCCCATAAATCGCTTAATAGAAGATATTGTTTTTGTGGAGTTTGTAATGGCTTGACGCTTTGCCGGATCACCAACTTTACGTTCTCCATTTTCCACAAAAGCAACAATGGAAGGTGTTGTTCTTTTACCTTCGCTGTTTGGTATAACAACAGGTTCATTTCCCTCCATTACGGCTACACATGAATTTGTTGTTCCTAAGTCTATTCCAATTATTTTACCCATTTCGTTATAAAGTTTTATGTTATTATTTAAATATTTTAATTTTTCTCTTAATAATTTGTTTTCATTTATTCAATGATTGTGCCAGTTTAGATTTATCCTTTTTTTATGTAAATATGACACCTGTGTATGTTTATTTAACCTTATATTGCCAGTGTTATGACAAAACGACAGCATGACTCTTTTTTAAATTTCATTTGTGGTTAATAGGATTTTATTTGGTTTAATTTGTAGCTTTGCCTTTGTAAACTAAATTGTATTGTTATGTCAGTTCATCAACAAGTAAAAAGAGTAACCACTCATGTTTTACATGAAATGAAACTACGTGGTGAAAAAATAGCCATGTTAACCGGATACGATTATTCTATGGCCAGAATACTGGATAAAGCAGAAATTGATGTTGTTTTGGTAGGTGATTCGGCATCAAATGTTATGGCAGGAAATGAAACAACCTTGCCTATAACCATGGATGAGATGATATATCATGCTAAATCGGTGGTTAGGGCTGTTAACCGTGCTTTAGTTGTGATTGATATGCCTTTTGGTTCGTATCAGGGAAACTCGAAAGAAGCATTGATTAATGCGATAAGAATAATGAAAGAAACCGGCGGGCATGCCGTAAAAATTGAAGGGGGACAGGAAATTCTTGAATCGGTGCAACGAATATTATCCGCAGGGATTCCGGTTATGGGACATTTAGGATTAACACCTCAATCCATTCATAAATTTGGTACTTATGTAGTACGAGCACGCGAAGATGCTGAGGCTGAGAAACTAATCGAAGATGCTCATAAATTGCAGGAAGCCGGATGTTTTGGATTAGTACTTGAAAAAATTCCTGCTAAACTGGCTGCAAGGGTTGCCAGTGAATTAACTATTCCGGTTATTGGAATTGGGGCAGGGCCCGATGTAGATGGACAGGTTCTTGTTTTGCATGATATGTTGGGAATTACACAGGAATTTTCTCCAAGATTTTTACGGCGATATCATAATCTATTCGAAGAAATTAAAGGTTCGGTTAAAGCGTATATTAACGATGTGAAAACGCTTGATTTTCCTAATGAAAAGGAACAATACTAATTGGTCAGATAAAGTTTGAATGGAGATTCTTTACGAAGACAACCATATTATTGCGGTTAATAAAAGAGTATCTGATATTGTACAGGGAGACAAAACGGGCGATGAGCCTTTATCAGAAAAGGTTAAATTGTATATCAAAAAAAAATACAACAAACCGGGAAATGTATTTTTAGGTGTTACCCACAGGCTTGACCGCCCTGTAAGTGGGGTATTATTGTTTGCGAAAACCAGTAAAGCGTTGGGCCGCTTAAATGAGATGTTTAAAAACAAAGAAATAAAAAAAATATATTGGGCGATTGTAAAAAATAAACCGCCACAATTAGAAGAAACACTTAATCAGTATCTTATTAAAAATCAAAAGAAAAATAAGTCTTTTGCTTATGATAAAGAGGTAAAAGATGCTAAATTGGCTAGCCTCACTTATAAACTAATTGCAGAAGCCGACAATTATTATTTATTAGAGGTTGAACTGCATACCGGGCGTCATCATCAAATTCGTTGTCAGCTGGCTAAAATCGGATGCCCGATAAAAGGAGACCTGAAATATGGATTTCCACGGTCGAATCCTGATGGAGGTATTAGTTTGCATGCACGTAAAATTGAATTTATTCATCCGGTAAAAAAGGAATCTATAAAAGTTGTTGCCCCCACTCCTAATGATTCGCTATGGAATTATTTTGAAACCATTATTAATTAAATAGCTAACAATAAATGTATTATGGAATTTAAGTTGCTTTTAAGCAGTCTTGTTGCATTTTTTGCCTTAGTAAATCCAATACACAAAATTCTTGTGGTAACTTCATTGGAAAAGCAATTTAATGAAAAACAATTACGTTATTTATCTATTAAATCATCGTTTACAGCCTTTATAATTTTAATTTTTTTCTTATTACTGGGTGAATTGATTTTTAATTATGTTTTTCATATACAGCTTTATGCCTTTAAAGTAGCTTGTGGAATTGTATTGTTCTATAATGGTATTGAAGGCTTACAGAAAGGAGCTTTTTTAAAAATGGATAAAAACATTAATCTTGACGATATTTTAACCGTTCCCATTGCTATGCCCATGATTGCTGGCCCGGCAACAATAACTGCTGCTGTAACTTTTCCTGCTCAATATGGCAGGGTAATAACTATTGTAGCTATATTTATTGCCTTATTTGTAAACTTGCTTTTAATGCTGTATGCTAAACAAATTGGTAAATTTCTTGCCCGGCTTAATGTTTTAAATGCTTTAATCCGGATAACAGGACTTATTGTTGCAACCATTGGTTTGCAGTTAGTTTTTGACGGGATTACAAATTATATAAGCACCCTTTAAATAACAATTATTATTATGATGGGCTAATTGTTGCCCTGGAATTAAAATTGTCTAATTTTGAAGCTATTCATAAAGTAAAAATTGTAAAAATATATCATGTTTAAATTTTTAAATAAACCCTATCCTTTTAATGATGATTTAAAATATAACAGTAAGTTGATATTTTTTATTAGCATTGGCGTGCTGGGATTTTTATATCTTTTTCAGCCACTGGATGTGAGTTTAATGGATGATAAAGAGAAACTTTATGTAGTATCAGGCCTGGCTGCTATTACCTTTCTTTCGTTAAGTTTAAATTTATTGATTTTGCCCAGTTTGTTTCCCGGTATATTTATTAAGCGGGTTTGGAATATTAAAAAAGAGATTTTATGGAATCTTTGGATATTAACAACCATCTCTGTTGGTTATTATCTTTATTATAAGCTGTTGGGAATTTTTACTATTGATTTTAAAATGGTTCTCGGCATAATTGTTATTGCTATTATTCCAATTACCGGATTAATTATTGTAAACCGAAACCGAATGTTGCGCTCTAACCTGAGATTGGCCGAATGTATTAACAAAAAGCTTGAAGAAAACAAATCAATCGATAATAAGCTCGTACACTTTCAGTCTGAATATGCAAAAGACAACTTGTCGATTAAAGTAAATTTATTGGTATTAATAAGAGCAGCCAATAATTATATTGAAGTTTTTTGGGTTGAGGGAGAAAAGATTAAAAATAAAATGATTCGTACCAGTTTAAAAAATGCTGAAGAATTGTTAGAGGATTATAGTTTTATTTTTAAATGTCATCGTTCTTTTATGGTAAATACCCAATATATAGATAAGATTGAAGGAAATGTACAAGGATATAAAATATATTTCGATAATATTGATTTTTCGGTTCCTGTTTCCAAAAAATTTGCCTACAAGCTTAAACAACTGATTTAATATTCCATCTGCAAACAACCTCACTCATCCCTGTATTTTGAATTTTCGTCCCTAAACGGTTTTATTCAACCCTTTTTTTTGTAGTATCATCCCTTTTATTTTTTGCTAGCAGATTTTTACTTTAGATTTGCTCTGAAATTTTAGTAAGAAATAATTAACGAATAATATAATAATATTATGAATCCATTGAAGATAGGAAATTTGAGAGCAAGGCTGCCAATTATTCAGGGAGGTATGGGTGTTGCCATATCCTTATCGGGATTAGCATCAGCAGTAGCAAATGCAGGCGGAATAGGCGTTATTTCTGCGGTAGCAATTGGAATGACAGAGCCCGATTATATGAAAAATTATAGAGAATCCAATAAAAGAGCGTTAAAAAAGGAAATACGGAAAGCAAGAAAGCTGACCAATGGTATTTTAGGTGTAAACTTAATGGTGGCAGTTACCGATTATGAAGATTTGCTTACCGTTTCGCTTGAAGAAGAAATTGATGTAATGATACTGGGAGCAGGATTACCGCTTAGAATGCCAAAATATGTTTTAGATAAAGGTTTTGAGAATATCAAAACTAAATTTATACCAAAAGTATCATCAGCAAAAGCTGTCAGGCTGATATTTTCATCGTGGGCAAAAAATTTTAATCATGTTCCGGACGCAGTGATTGTTGAAGGCCCTTTAGCAGGAGGGCATTTAGGCTTTAAAAAGAATGATTTGCAGAATAAACCGGAACCGTTGGAAACTATTGTTGAAAATACGGTTGAAGAATTAAAAGTTTTTGAAAAAAACTTTAATAAAGAAATTCCTGTTATTGCAGGCGGTGGAATATATGATGGGAAAGATATATATCACATTATGCAAAAAGGTGCTAAAGGGGTTAAAATGGGTAGCCGTTTTGTTACTACGGAAGAATGTGATGCATCCATTAAATTTAAAGAAATGTATATCAATAGCGAAGAAAAAGATATTACTTTAATCGATAGTCCGGTTGGCCTTCCCGGTCGCGCAATACGCAATAAATTTGTTGACCAGATAAATGTTGGTAAAACAAAACCCTTTAAATGTTATTGGAAATGCCTTAAATCCTGTGATTCTAAAAATGTTCCTTATTGTATTGCACAAGCTTTACATAATGCAGCTATAGGTAATATGGATGAAGGCTTTGCTTTTGCAGGAACAAAAGCCTATTTAGCAACAAAAATACAAAGCGTTTCTGAGGTTGTTTTTGAATTAAAAGTTGATTATTACAAAATGAAATATAAGGAATATCTGCATAACTTTGCAGGTTTAAAAGTTATTCCTGAACAAATTAATATTCCGGCAATATTTCCTAAAATACAATTGGTATAGTTAACCCTAAAGAATTTATAATTTTAAAAGTTAGACTTTTAGTTAGGTATTCCATTTTTACACCCGGTTAATATTCATGAATTGGCAAACATGCCCTAATTCGTGTGTTGGATAGAGGTTTCCGTTTTGGGTATTTTCTTTTAGGCGCCACATATCGGCATAGCCGCTCTTATCAAAATTTCAGAAATCGTAAATCTAGGCCCCTTCACCATTTACAATTTCTTCAAAAAAACCGTTTCGTGCCATATTAAGTGTAAGCAGCTCGAAAAAAATCGTAGCAGCAATTTATACTCCTTCAATGTGCGACATTCTTATTACCGCACCGGGACCTTGCATGCCCAAACCTATAAAACTAATTTTTACTTTCTCGAGTTTTGGAGCACGATAACCACATATATTAAATTTTTGTCGGGGAGTTCTTTTGGATCACTTCATAATTCGTGTGGATAATTAAATAATTTCCTTATAAATTTTATTCTATATAATTATTTATTTTGAATTTGTTTTACTGATAGAAACATGAATACATAGTATTTATACTTTCTTTTTCCTAGATGA
>JAXHVS010000121.1:0-11702 GCA_034189025.1 Bacteroidota bacterium | reverse complement strand
AAAATTAAATGTTAAACTTAAGTAAAAATGGACGATGAAAAAAGAAAAAAGTGTTGAAGATTATAATATCCTGGCGAACGAATGTGATCAAAATGCTGATTCAGTATCTAAAAAATATTTGAAGCATTAGTTGAAAACGAAGAAAGACATTTTGATAATTATAATGATAAAATTGATTGAAAGAGGTAAAAATGTTTTAGGAAAATCCGATGAATAATATTGTTAACTATTAAAATAAATTCAAAACTATGGAAGAAAAATTTGAAAAACAAGAAGAAGTGATTTCTATGCCACGCATAGGAGATCCTGCACCTGATTTTAAAGCAGTTACTACTCAGGGTGAAATTAATTTCCCGTCAGATTATAAAGGAAAATGGGCGATTCTTTTTAGTCACCCAGCCGACTTTACACCTGTTTGCACCTCCGAATTTATGACTTTTGCAAATATGGAAAAGCAATTTAATGATGCAAACTGTGAGTTGATAGGTTTGTCTATCGATGGGCTTTATAGCCATATTGCCTGGTTACGTACTATAAAAGAAAAAATCGAATATAAGGGAATGAAAGATATTGAAGTTACTTTTCCCTTGATTGAAGATATTAAAATGGATGTTGCTAAAAAATATGGCATGGTTCAGCCTAACGAAGACAGTACAAAAGCTGTACGTGCAGTGTTTTTTATTGATCCAAAAGGTATCATTAGAACAATTATCTATTATCCGCTTAGTTTAGGACGTAATTTCGACGAGCTGTACAGGGTACTTATTGCCTTACAAACAGCTGATGAGTTTGGTGTGGCAACACCAGCCGACTGGCGTCCGGGTGATGATGTAATTGTTCCTACTGCCGGATCATGTGGTACTGCTAAAGACCGCATGGAAAGTAAAGATAAAGATGTTACTTGCCATGATTGGTTCTTCTGTACTAAAAAGTTAGATAAAAAAGAAGTTGAAAAGAGAATAATGAAAAAATAACTTACATATAGTTGTTAAAAAAAAAGGGGGTAGATAGATTTTCTAACCCTTTTTTTATTTCGATAAGGGATACATGATTGTAATCTTTTTTATATTTTTAAACACTATTTTCTCAAATCATTTAAATGTTCAGAAATATAAGTTTAGCAGCGTTAATTATTGGATTCTTTGTTGCAGGGTGCAATGATAATAAGGATAAATCAGTTAGTACGATTGAAAAATATTATAAATCTTTAGATTCTTCAGGATTTTCCGTTTATCTTGGCAACGCTATACAAAATCAACAAATAATTGACTTGGCAATTGCTGCAGATGATGAAACGCAGCCTGTAAAAGCTGAAAAAGGTGTTGATGCAGCTGATGACCCGGCTATATGGATAAATAAAGAAAATCCTGAGAAAAGCTTAATCCTGGGAACCAATAAAAATTCCGGTTTGCAGGTCTATGATTTAAAAGGAAATGAATTGCAGTTCTTAAACGTTGGATGTCTTAATAATGTTGATTTGAGAGATGATTTTAAATATAATCATCAAAATGTAGTTTTAGTTACTGCCAGTAATTGCACATTAAATACCATATCATTGTTTTTTATTGATAAAAATACGTGTATTGTTTCGGACGAAATACTAAATGTTAAATCCTCTGTAAACGATGTTTACGGACTTTGTATGTATAAAAGCCCAATAAACAATAAATTTTATGTATTTGTAAATGGCAAAGGTGCCGGGGTAGAACAATGGGAAATTTTTAATAAAGAAGACAGCTTAAAGGCAAAACTAGTCAGGGAATTTAGTGTAAACAGCAAACCCGAGGGGATGGTTGCTGACGATGAAAACGGTTTACTGTATATTGGCATAGAGGAAGAAGGTATAATAAAGTTAAATGCTGAACCCTCTAGTAATTATGAACCTGAATGGGTAACAGGCAGCTCACCTTTAGAAAACAAATATATCTCCTCTGATATTGAAGGGCTGGCATTGTATAAAAATAAAAATAAAACATATCTGCTGGCATCAAGCCAGGGTAATTTTTCTTTTGCACTTTTTGAAATAGGCAAAACAAGCCGCTATATGTTTAGTTTTATTATAAAAGATGGTATAATTGATGGAGCTGAAGAAACAGATGGAATAGAAATTATTAATTTCCCGTTAAACGAAAACTATCCTGAAGGATTGCTTGTGGTGCATGATGGTTATAATTTTCAGAACGATTCAATCCTGGCACAAAATTTTAAATTCATTTCGTGGGAGAAAATTAAAAGGATGATTGAGCAGTTTTGATTTTAAGATGTTTGTTATCTTACTGTAATTTTGTGGCTTATTGATGGTTTCTTGTTAGTTTTAACATATTTTCTATTTGTTTTATTAATTCAAGAGTAAATTCATTTAAGAAAATATTATGATTTCTGGCAAGAGAAAATAATTCTTTTGATTTTGCTAATGATGTGGTCAATGGTTTTTCACACAAAACATTTTTCCCGTGTTCAATACAAAGTTTTGCATGTTCAAAATGAAGGTGATTATATGAAGCTATTTATATTGCATCTATTTTGTCTGGCCTGGCAAGTGCATCATAACTCTCAAATACTTTTTGTACCTTATGTTTTTGGGCGAATTCTCTAGCCCTGTTAATATCACTGGAGGCCATGCCATATAATTCGGCATTGGATACGTAATTCAGCCCTTCAGTGAATTTATGAGCAATTTTACCAAGGCTGATGATTCCCCATTTTATCATTTATAAAATATTTATAGTGTTTTTTGAACTGAAATTTTTAAGATTTTAATAAAAATCTTAAAAATACAATTACCGATTAATACGTTTCCGGATGGTTTCCCAGGTATCGGTAATTAAAAAACTTTCATCCATATACGAAATTATTTTCTCAAACTTTTTCATGGGAAGGGCAAAAGTTAACGTATTATCCGAAACACAGGGACGGGCAGAGGTATCGAACATGCCAATAACTGCCCTTGGATTTTCCTTATTTATTTCCATATAGGGATAATGAACAATAGAACAGCAGCCTGCAGCAAATGGAGTAATTGCTCCTCCATTTGGATCCGTTTGGTCAAAGTTGGCCAGGGCAAATAAACCGGATAATACATCGGGTTTGGCGAAAAATATCACTACTTCCGGCTGGTCCTTTTCAGTTAGTTTATCCCATCGTTTAAAAATAATATTTCGGTTGTTGGCCGGAATGGTTTGGTGATTTTTCATTAACTCGTTTACCATTTCCGGAGTTTGTTTGTATCGTTCACCTTCTAATTCTCCTGGTATTCCACACGACAGGAAATATTCAAAATTAGGACGCATTTTATCCGAATAGCCCAAATATCTTCGGGCACCACCGCAACCCAGCGATGATTTATTAAACGATAAATTATGTCCTTTTCGCACTGGTACTAAATCACAAATAAAACAACTCCATTCCTTTTTTGCAGTTACAACTTCAGTATCAGTTGTTTTATTATAATAAAATGCAACGGGCAATTCAGCATTCCCAAAATATTTTTTCCATTGTTTAATAAAATGGTCTCTTAATTCAATATTCATAATACTTTTTTTTGATAACACGTATGATGTATTCTTTGGTTTCTTTTGAGTAAAATACATATTTTGATTTTTGGAATCCTTCTAAAGATTCTGCAAATTGGCCCATTTTATCAATAATGGCCTCCATTTCATTGTCATTCAGTTCTTTACTTAACTCTTCGATAATGGCTTTGCGGTATTCAAAATTTCCATTTAAGTGTACAATATCATAAATATATTGATTGTTGTTCTTTTTCCAATATTTACTCAAATCAAAACCCCAGTCGCTATAGTTTAAATATTGGATTAATCGTTTTATTTCGGACATAGAAATATTTTTATTGTGAAAATCTATTTCCTGGTTTAACCTTTCCATTTTACCGGTTTCTGTATCAATAAAATATTGAATATTATTGATTCTTACACTCAGTTGTTTGTTGTTAATCCAAAAAACTGGAGAAAATTTCGACATGGTATCAATTTTTTTTACCAGTTGATTCTTATCCTTATCTATAAACAGTTGCCTGATTTCAATACCTGTAGAGTCTTCTTTTACATAAGCTATTCGGCCATTATCTGGTGATAATCTGGAGCCGTAGCCGTCATAAAAAAAACGTTTAAGTTCATTACTTTCGAGGTCGTATGAGAAAAAGCCAAAATTTTTAGGATATAACTTTTTATCAATTCCCGAAGAAGTATCATTTTCTGTTTCCAGCTGCCAACCCATGGTTGGGATAATGTTAAATAATAATTTGTTGTTTTGTATGGATAGATTTTTTTGGTAAGATGAATACATAATGCCACCAAAATCAAAAATTTTATTTAGCTCTTTATTATTAGTATCAAGCTCATATAAACTTGTATTTCTAAAGATGTTTTTATGCATTCCTCCATCCGGAAAACGTGTAATTCCTTTTGGAGGCTGGCTGGCTTGAATAGAGTGATAAAAAATAACCGTTCCTTTATTAGTGTAAACGCCATTTGAGTATTTTGATGTGACTGTTAGATAATCGTAGTAGCAACCGGTTAAGATTAACAGAACACTGGCAATTATAAGAAAATATATTCGTTTATTGTTTTTCATTTCAAGGATTTTTTTTTGGTAAAAAGCTGAAAATAATACTCAAAATTCCTGCCAGAATTAATAAGATACCACTGTAAAAGGTTAATACACTGAGGTTTGGCTGGTTAATATATAGGCCAATGGTTGCTACAGCTTGAGTTAATGCAGCAAGCGTAAGTATTTTGATGATAAAGAATGCTAAATTATTTTTAAAAATATAGCGTGAAAAAATTAATAAAGTGGCAATACTCCAAATCAGGTATCCTGTTTGGTTGATTAAAATAGCGATTGAATTGCCATTGTAAAAATACCAGTTTAGAATTGTTGATTCAGGTTTTGAGTCGATAATAAAAGGGAGATATAGGAATTGCGCCCCATAAGAAATATCTACCAACAAAATATGTAAACCATAAAGGATAAATCCAATTTTTGCTTCGATATTCCATTGATTGCCTCTTATATTTTTATAAAGTTCAAAAAGCATAAAAACCAGGGCAGGAGCAATTAAAAATGCAACAATGAAATTTAGCATATACCATGCAGGAGATTGATTAATTGATTGAATTTGTGCTGTAAAGCTTATTTCAGTAGGTAATGAAAGAAAAGTTGTTATCGGCCAAAGGATAAGAAGTAGCGTAAAAATAATGGCACTGATGCTTAATTTTGATGTTTTCATTTATATCTTTTATTTAATTTTGAACAGTGAACATTATAATTTTTTCAGTCATCTTTCTGTGGCCTATAACAAAAATAATGTTTTTTCTTCTATCAATATAGTTATTAATGGGAACATTACATATTCTTACTGTAATGGCTGTTGCTTGCAGCTATTTATTTTTATTATTTATTAAATGTTACCGTCAAAGGTATATGGTCACTATACTTTGCCCAATTATTATATTTCCCTACTTTAACATTATCCATCTTATTAATCAGATTTTTTGATGCAAAACAAAAATCTATATGATATGGCCTATCAATTTTTCTGTGCATAAATAAAGTAGGGACACTTTCTTTTCCTTGTTCTTGATTAAAGAAATTATGATATGTACTATAAATGTTTTTATTTTTTAAAAAGTATACAAGATTTGAGTGGTTATAAACTCTGTTTGTTTTATCCCAAATTGAACTACTATTAAAATCTCCTGCAAGAATTACATTCTCATTATCCAATAAGTCACTATAAAAGTGAACTGCATTCCAAATTTGCTCTGTATAGCAGTCATGATTTTTAGGTTTTTGTGCCCAAATTGCAAAAAATATTAGTTCTGTGTATTTGTTTTTTATAGATAAAGGCAAAATGTATTTGAACTCTGGATTATGAATTTTTAGAATTTCTATTTTAAAGTCTGAATATGAGAAAACTCCAAGTCCTTTATTTGGGTTTTGCCCAAACCAATATAAATTATTGGGTTTTTTAACATTACATTTAAAAATTAATTTATCTGGGTGTTCACATTCAGGAACAATTAATATATCTGGATGCTCAGTTAAAATATACTCCGCTTTTTTACGAAAAGCCATATTGCAATTCCAAGTTATTATTTTCATTTTATTATTATTTATGCTTCTCTAGTTACAGTTAAAAATTTATAAATAGTAAATCTGATAATAATAATGATTAAAAAGGTTAGGTATTAGGCTAAGATAATATATTATACCCTAAATATCAGGTTAGAGCATACAATTTTATAAATTAAACTGCTTTTTGGCAAAGTTCATATTTAAGGCGAAGTATGGGATTTACAGGCTTAAACTTAAACAATCAGGTTACTTACGAATTCCCTTGCTTTTAATTAAACATTAAGCACTTCTCCTTCAGATTTTGCAATAATAACTGCCCCACAACTATCGCCCCATACATTGGCTGTAGTCCTGAACATGTCTAATATTCTATCGACTGGTAGAATCAATGCCATTAACTCAAGCGGTAAACCTAGCACTTCTAAAATAATAGTAATAATAACAAGGCTGGCCATAGGCACTCCTGCAGTGCCAATACTCGACATTAAGGCAGTAATTAATATCAATACCTGCTCTTTTATTCCCATATCAACTCCTTTGGCCTGTGCAATAAACATTACCACTGCTGCAATATAAATAGCGGTACCATCCATATTTATCGTTGTTCCAATAGGTAAGGTAAAGTTTGTTATTTTATGTGAAACCCCTGACTTTTCATTGGTTTCTTTCAAGTTAAGAGGCAGCGATGCCGCTGATGATGCAGTAGAAAAAGCGGTAATAAGCGTAGTTTTTACATTGCTTAAATGCTTAAAAGGTTTTGCTTTTCCAATAAATCGAGTGAGCAGTGGAAGGGTAATTAATGAGTGAATTAAAATCCCGCCAATTACAGTTAACATAAAGGTTCCTAAACTGGCCACCATATTGCCAAAGTTTTTTTGTTCAGCTACTACCTTTACAATTAAACCGAATATTCCGTAAGGAGCAAGTTTGATGATAAACATGGTGATTTTCATAAATAGCTCAAAAAAAGCATTGAAAAAATCAGCCAGAATAATATTACTTTTTTTGTCGATTTTACTGATAAAAATACCTGCAACAATAGCAAAGAAAATAACAGCTAAGAAATCATTACTAGCCAAAGCATGAAAAATATTTTCAGGAACAATTTCAATAAAGATATCTCCCATGCTTGGCCTGTCAATACTTATTTTTTCTTCAATAGCAATAGATGTAATATCCATGCCAACTCCCGGTTGTATAATATTAACCATCAATAATCCGACAATTATGGCAAGAGAACTTGTGGTTAAATAATACGCTATTGTTTTAAGCCCAAGTTTCCCAAAACTGCCATCACTACCAATATTCACTATCCCAGAAATAACCGAGCTTAATACCAAAGGAATAACAATCATCTTTAGCATGCGCAGGAATATATCACCCATCCAGGATACATAATTCACATACTCTTTAAAAAAAATGCCAAAAACTATTGCAAGTATAAATGCGATTAATATTTGCCAGTGTAGAGCTAGTTTTTTCATATCGAATAGTATTGAAGAATATAATTAAGCCGTAAATGTAATAAAATTTGATTATGTTTTAGACTTGAAAAAAAGAGAAGATTAAATGAATATTTTCAATTTATTATGGATTAATTCAGTATTTTGTAATTTTACTACTGAAAAACAAAAGATATAAAATGAGAAAAATTAAAAAGAATCTCTATCGTATAATATTTGATACTGATACCAAGCCAGGTAAATTATTTGATGTTATACTTTTATGGGCTATTTTGTTAAGTGTACTTACCGTTATACTCGAAAGTATTAAACCGGTAAGAGCTAACTATGGTAAAATTCTACTTTACGCCGAATGGTTTTTTACCATCCTTTTTACCATTGAATATATAATTCGTATTTGGGTTTCCCAAAGAAAAAGAAAATATGTTTTCAGTACACTGGGGATTATCGATTTTTTATCTATTATCCCAACCTATTTTAGTTTAATATTTGTAGGTACTCATTATTTAATGGCAATACGTGTTTTACGGCTATTAAGGGTTTTTAGAATTTTTAAGTTAAATTATTATTTAAGTCAGGGGGAAATAATTTTACTTGCACTTAAAGCAAGCGCAAAGAAAATCAGCATTTTTTTATTTGCCATTTTAAATATTGTGGTAGTTATTGGTGCGTTAATGTATGTTGTAGAAGGAGAAGCCAGCGGGTTTGACAGCATTCCCCGAAGCATTTACTGGGCTATTGTAACTATTACTACGGTTGGATATGGCGATATATCTCCGCAAACTCCCTTTGGCCAGTTTATATCATCTATTATAATGATTATTGGATATTCGATTATAGCTGTACCTACCGGGATTTTTTCGGCTGAATTCGTAAAGCAATCATATCCTAAAAAGGAAATGAGATGTGCAAACTGTAATAAAATTATTAACTCCGAAAAGGATAATTATTGCTCAAATTGTGGGGCTAAATTAAAAAATTAATGCAAGCATGTGTTTTTTTTATTATGCCATTCGTACTATCCTAGGATTAAATGTAGCCAGTATCTCAACTAAATCTTTCTGATATTCCATCACCTGATGGATATCTTTATATACATGTGGGTCCTCGTCGGTATTGCCGCCGATTAATGTTATATTTTGTTTACGCAAATATTGTTGCATTTCTTCTTTCGAAATTTTATGTTTAGCCGTTTTCCTCGATAGAACTCTTCCGGCACCATGTGCTGCAGAATTAATTGATGCTGCATTCCCTTTTCCGCGAACAATAAATGCAGGACTGGCCATTGAACCAGGAATAATTCCTAAAATTCCTTTTTTTGCAGGTGTTGCACCTTTGCGGTGAACAACTGCCTCACTTCCATCTTCTAACTTTTCTTTCCAGGCAAAATTGTGGTGATTTTCAATCTTAAATAATGGTTTTTCGCCTAAAGCGGAGGATATTCTTTGGTGTATTTGTTCGTGATTAGCAGCAGAATAATCGCCTGCCAGATTCATCGCCTGCCAGTACTCCTGTCCTTCCTGGAAATCGAGGTTTAACCACGAAAGGGTAGTTGCTCCTTTGGGAAGATGGCAAATATCTTTGGCTATCCGCATATAATGTCTGGCAATTTCTGCACCCATCCCGCGAGAACCAGAGTGGGAGAGTACGGCAAAATAAATACCTGCTGGTAAATTGCACTCATTCTTTGCATTCTTTATTTCAAAAGTCCCGAAATCTACAAAATGATTCCCGTGTCCGGAAGTACCTATCTGTTTATAAGCCTTAGAGTGTAATGACCTTAAAAATGAAATTTCACGAAACTCTTTTCGTTCCAAAACCTGATGTTCCATGGGTTGTTTAAACTCATCCTTTCCAAAACGGGTTTCATTGATTAAGATTTTTTTTAAACCAGCTTTATCTTTTTCTAAAATTTTTGGGGATAAATCATAAACAGACAAACACATCCGGCAACCGATATCCATTCCTACGCCATAAGGAATAACGGCGTTTTTTATTGCCAGAACACCACCAATAGGTAAACCATATCCCAGGTGTGCATCGGGCAATAAAGCACCTTTAACGGTTATTGGTAACTGCATGGCCACATTCATCTGTTTTAATGAGCCTTCTTCAATGCCCTCTTTTCCAAAGATTTTATAAGGAAGTGGTGATGATAATAAATTTATTTCTTGTTTCTTTTGTTTGGGTGTTTGAATTAATTGTGCAGCCAGCTTGCTGAAATGTTCGTGATTATTATAATTTTCAGGGTGTTGGATAAAATTTTCGAGTAGCTGAAGAATTTCATCTTTGGGCGTTTTGTGGTAATATTTATAAATAATTTTTTTTGCCTTACTTATTAACAACTCAGATTGAAAGTCAATTCTACGCATCTCTTTCCCACTTATTCGTAATTTTTTCATCTTTAGTTTTAGCTTTTGTTCAAATTTAGCGATCAAATAAAGAAAATACAAATAAATTCATTTACCCGTTGTTAATTTTAAAATATTAAACAATCTTTATTGATTTAATGTTATATTTTAAATTTAAAAAATGAAAATTGTAAATTTAATCATAAGTGTTTTTATCATGGGTTTTTTAAGTCAGGATATTTATGCACAAAACAATACAAATATGAAATTAGCAACATTTGGTTCGGGATGTTTTTGGTGTACCGAAGCTATCTTTGACAAAGTTGAAGGAGTAGAATCTGCCGTTTCCGGATATTCAGGAGGAAAAGTAAAAAATCCTACCTATAAAGAGGTTTGTACTGGAAATACCGGGCATGCAGAAGTAGTGCAAATTATCTATAATCCAGAAATTATAACTTATAAAGATTTACTGGAAATTTTTTGGGAAATGCACGACCCCACTACGTTAAACAGACAGGGAGCTGATGTAGGTACCCAATACCGTTCGGTTATTTTTTATCATACAAACGAACAGAAAGAAATAGCTGAAACCTACAAAAAGAAACTTAATGAAGCAAAAGTTTATAAAAACCCTATTGTAACAGAGATTACGCAATTTGAATCATTTTATAAAGCTGAAAATCATCATCAGGAATACTACGAAAATAATAAGTCCCAACCATACTGCTCATTTGTTATTACACCTAAATTAGAAAAGTTTAAAAAGGTTTTTCAAGATAAACTTAAATAATGGTTAATCTTTTCTAAAGTTCAAAACCTTTGAAAAAATTATTTTGTTTAAAGTCCTTACGTTTGGTATATAAATATTCCAAAATGAATACTTTCTTAGTTAAATATTGACGCATACCCTTTTAATCCTTTGTCATTAATTGATTAAATATTTTATTTGAATTAAAACCGGAATTAAATATTATTCTCTCCAATATTCTGTTTTTTATTATTTTTATCAATCACAGCTATGCATTAATAGCAGGATTGATGTTTACATCGTGTAATAACGATAATGATGAAATAAATAATGTAAATGAAGATCAGTTATAAAATATTCTTGAATTTGCTGTTGCTGATGAATCTTTTGCTTCAATTGTTGCAGTTATATTAAAAGCAAACTTGGTTCAAATATAAAATGGTAAATATCCATTTGCCGTATTTACTCCAACCAAGGATGCTTTTATAGCTTTAGTTTCTAATTTTGGAATTTCTGGAATTAATGATTTAAGAGCTGATGATTTGGTTTCCATTCTGCAATACCATGTTTTCATTGGCAATATATTTTCGTCTTATTTAACCTCGGATAATGTAGTTGCATTTAACGGAAAGATTACAATATACGTAGGTTCAGCAATTGCAATTAACGGAGATCAATGTAATATTAATCGATATGTGAGGCCGTAACGGTGTATTTCATATGATTGATAAAATTTTTAACTATCAAGCAAATAATTTTATTTTGCTCATTCTAAGCTGAATAAAGAAATTTATCCAGCTTTTTTTGTAATTTTCAATAAATAAATAAATAATTGTAATAAAAAACATTATGTTTTTCTGATATTTTTTTACTCAATTGGTTTACAATAAAAAAAATCTTCTCAATTTTCACTATTGGTATAATTTTTAAATCAATATTAAAAGAATTATCTTTGACTATTAATAAGAAAATAAAGATGAATTTAAAAGATATTAAAAATAAAATAATTTGTGGAGATTGTTTGGATATAATGGGTAATATTCC
>JAXHVS010000120.1:0-18272 GCA_034189025.1 Bacteroidota bacterium | reverse complement strand
GCCCAACCAACCTTCACCGAAGTGTTAACCTTTGATGAGGTAGTACAGCTTGCACGCGAGCAGTCGCCCGATGCCATCATGGCAAAACACCGGTTTAGAGCCAACTATTGGGAGTTTAGAACCTACAAGGCCGACTACCTGCCTAATTTGTCGCTTAGTACCACATTCCCTGAGTTTAGCAGGGCTATTAAAAAATACCAGAATGCAGATGGAACTTATACTTATGTTGAGGATAACCTGAACAGCTCTACAGTAAATTTAAACCTGAGACAAAATGTAGGTTTTACCGGGGGGCAAATCTTTGCTACATCAAACCTTACCCGCCTCGATGAGTTTGGAGGTAGCGATGTGAATACCTCATATCTGTCTACACCCATAAGTATAGGATACAGGCAACCTGTGATGTTCTACAACGAGTATAAATGGCAAAAAAAGATTGAACCGTTAAAATACGAAGAATCTCAAAAAGAATATATTACATCACTCGAAAATGTGGCTTTAAAAGCAGTGAGTTATTTTTTCGATTTGGCATTGGCACAACAAAATCTGCAAGTGGCAGAAATTAATTATTCCAATGCCGATACATTATACGATATTGCCGAAGGCAGATATAATATTGGTACTATTGCCGAAAATGAATTGATGCAAATGGAGTTAAGCCTGCTGAATGCTGGCTCTGATTTGAATGCAGCCAAAGTCGACCTTGAAATTAAAAAATTTCAGCTGCGCTCATTCCTTGGATTTAATGAGAAAGTAGATTTAAAATTGATTATACCCAAAGAGATTCCTGAATTAACCGTTGAGGTAGAAGATGCACTCGCAAAAGCTAATGAAAATAACCCTGATATTATTGCTTTTGAACGTCAGCTGATTGAAGCAGAGCGTGATGTCGCCAAAGCAAAATCAGAAAAAGGCTTAAAGGCCGATCTGTTTGCCAGCATCGGATATACCCAGCAATCGCAGGAGTTTTCGAATGTATATGTTAATCCGCAAGACCAGCAAAGATTTACTTTAGGCCTTGAGGTTCCGATATTAGATTGGGGCTTGGGACGCGGGCGTTACAAAATGGCCCAATCCAGCCAGGAGGTTATTAAAACCACCGTTGATCAGGCCAAAACAGACTTTGTACAAAATGTTTATCTGAATGTTATGCAGTTTAATCTGCAAGACGACCAGGTATTGATAGCTGCAAAAACCGACACTATAGCCCAAAAGCGGTACGATATGACCAAACAGCGCTTCTTGATTGGTAAAGTTGATGTGTTAGATTTAAATGTTGCACTATCAGAAAAAGATGGAGCCAAAACCAATTATATAGCAGCATTAAGGAAATACTGGTCGAATTATTATACGCTTCGCCGAATTACCCTTTACGATTTTTTAGAAGACAAACCACTGGAAGCAGATTTTAATGAGTTAATCGAATAAAATTGAATGTTAAGATTAGGATACAGATACTTAAATTGAATTCTTTTAATCTTAAATCTTTTTAAAAGTGTGTTTCTAAAAAATAATTTTATCTTTGCACGATAATTTGTATAGAAAATAAATAATATTAGTAAAATTAATAAAAACAGAATAACAAATGCAGATTAAAGGAGCTATTAAGTTTTTGGCTGGTGCGTTAGCCATAATATGTATTTATTACCTTTCATTTACCTGGGTTACATCGCGCATTTATAATGATGCAGAAGAGTATGCAATTGAGTATGCAGCCAATCATCCCGACGAAGATGTTGAACTTAACGATTTAGAATATCAATACCTTGATTCTTTATCGGGTAAAGTTGTTTATAACATTGGTATAAAAAAATATACATTTAGAGAGTGCCAGGAAAGAGAGATTAATCTGGGCTTGGACCTTAAAGGTGGTATGAACGTAGTGCTTGAAATATCGGTTGAAGATATTATAAAAGCGTTGGCCAATAATAGTACGGATTCAACTTTCCGTGAAGCCTTAAACCTGGCTAAGGAATACAAGAAGGAAAGCAGGGAAGATTTTATTACCTTATTTGGCAGGGCATTTAACGAGATTGATCCTGATGCCCGGTTGGCAGCAATCTTTAATACTATTGAATTAAAAGATAAGGTAGATTTTAATTCAACCAACGAAGAGGTGTTAGATGTTATTCGTGACGAAGCTAAAGATGCAATCGATAATTCATTTAATATTCTTCGTAGCCGTATCGACCGTTTTGGAGTTGTTCAACCCAATATTCAAAGAATGGAAGCTACTGGTAGAGTTATGGTTGAACTTCCCGGAGTGAAAGATCAGGAACGTGTTCGAGACCTGTTGCAGGGAACCGCAAACCTTGAGTTCTGGGAAACTTATAATAACACACAAATTTATCCGTATCTTCTTCAGGCGAATGAAAAAGTTTATGAAATAGAACAAGCTCAAAAGGAAATAGAAAAAGAAGAAGCCAGCGATGAGGGAGAGGTTGTTGAAGAGGTAACTGAGGAATTAGATACCCAGGAAGAAACAGTTGAAGAGGACTTATCTCTACTTGATCAAATTGAATCAGAACAAACAAAAGAAGATTCAGCAGCCTTAACTGATGATCAGCGAATGGAGAGATATCCTTTATTTTCGGTATTAACACCAAGCATTAACCCTCGGACCAATCAACCGATGGAAGGATCTGTTATCGGTATGGCGCATTATAACGATACAGCAAAAGTAAATGCTTACCTGAATATGAAGCAGGTACGTTCCATATTCCCTCGTGATATTAGCTTTAAGTGGCATGTTAAGCCATATAAATACGACGATACAGAAAGCTTTTATGAGCTTCATGCTTTAAAAATTACTGGAAGAGATGGCAAGCCACCACTTGATGGTGATGTAATTACGGATGCACGATCTGAATTTGACCAGAATACAGGTAGCGCCGAAGTTTCTATGACCATGAATGCTGACGGTGCTAAAATATGGGCACGCTTAACCAAAAACAACGTAGGTAATTTTATTGCTATTGTGCTTGATGATTATGTTTATTCAGCTCCACGTGTAAATCAGGAAATTACAGGTGGACGTTCTTCAATCTCTGGAGATTTTACTGTTGAGGAGGCAAAGGACTTAGCTAATATCTTAAAATCGGGTAAATTACCTGCTCCGGCAAGAATTATCCAGGAAGAAGTGGTTGGGCCATCGCTTGGACAGGAAGCCATTAATGCAGGTATGAAATCGTTTTTTATTGCCTTTATTTTGGTGATGGTTTATATGATTTTCTACTTTAGCCGTAAAGCCGGTCTGGTAGCAGATATTGCGTTAATTATAAACATGTTCTTTATTTTAGGTGTGTTAGCATCACTCGGCGCTGTATTAACATTGCCAGGTATTGCTGGTATTGTTTTAACCATTGGTATGTCTGTGGATGCGAATGTGCTTATTTTTGACAGAATCCGTGAAGAGCTTGCTGCTGGTAAAGGTGTAAAATTAGCCGTAAAAGATGGTTATAAAAATGCCTATTCGGCCATTATTGACGCCAATGTTACAACCTTGCTAACTGCAATTATATTAAATGTTTTTGGTACTGGGCCGATTAAAGGTTTTGCTACCACGTTATTAATTGGTATTATTACTTCGCTATTTACTGCGATTTTCTTAACCCGCTTAATTTTTGAGTGGTACTTGAAACGAAACAAAGAGATCACTTATTCAACGAAAATAACCAAAAATATATTAAAAAATCCAACCTTTAAATTCCTTGAGAATCGTAAGATCGCTTATGTAATTTCTGCTGTTTTAATTTTTATTAGCCTTGGTTCATTATTTACTAAAGGATTAAATCAGGGCGTGGATTTTACTGGTGGACGTACCTATATTGTCCGTTTTGAAGAACCCGTAAATACGGTTGAAATATCGAAATCTCTTGGTGAAGTATATGGCCATGCACCTGAGGTGAAAGTTTTTGGAGACGAAAATCAGGTAAAAATAACCACCAAGTATCGTATAAACGAAGACGATGTGGATGTAGATAAGGATGTAGAAGCTAAACTTTTCGAAGGGCTAAAACCATTTATTGACGATAATGTTGCATTCGAAGATTTTAACACAAATTATAAAATGAGTTCCCATAAAGTGGGCGCGACAATTGCAGCAGATATTATTTATAAATCACTTGTTGTTATTGTTTTAGCCTTAATTATGATGTTTGTTTATATCTTTATCCGGTTTAAAAACTGGCAATATGGTTTGGGTGCCGTTACTGCACTTATTCATGATGTGTTAATTGTTCTCGGTATTTTCTCATTATTTGCAGGAATATTACCATTCTCACTGGAGATTGATCAGGCGTTTATTGCAGCTATACTTACCGTGGTAGGTTACTCCGTTAACGACACGGTGGTTGTGTTCGACCGTGTAAGAGAATACACAACACTTTATCCAAAACGCGACCGCCATTCTATTATTAATAGTGCATTAAATGGAACATTAAGCCGTACATTTAATACATCTATTACCACATTTGTAGTATTGTTAACCATTTTCTTATTAGGTGGTGAAGTAATCCGTGGTTTTGTATTTGCTTTATTAATTGGTGTTGTTGTAGGTACTTACTCATCACTATTTATTGCTTCTCCGGTGGTTTACGATACCGTACATAAAGTTGCAAATAGAAAGAAAAAATAATTTGTTAACATACAATTCTTAGTAAAGCCCCATTTTTTATGGGGCTTTTTTGTTATTTGAACAAAATGTATATTTGTAAAAATTTAATCTATGTACAGGATGTTTCTTTTTATTAGCGGACAAGAGATATTTATCATCTTATTGGTTGTATTATTACTTTTTGGAGCCAATAAAATCCCTGAAATAGCTCGTGGATTAGGTAAGGGAATGCGTGAATTTAGAAAAGCAGCGGATGATATCAAGCGCGAGATGAATACCCATACCGATGATATTAAAAAGGATTTTAAAGACCTGGATGATAATATAAAAGAAACAAACGATGACCTTAAAGGATAATCTATGGATGTTTTTTTTCTTCTTGTAGGATTATTTTTATTAATATTTAGTGGAGATTTCCTAGTGCGGGGGAGTGTTTCTCTTGCTGCTCATTTTAAAGTCTCTAAACTGGTTATTGGTGTTGTAATTGTTTCGCTAGGGACATCTGCGCCTGAACTTGTTGTTAGTTTAGATGCTGCACTTAAAGGACATCCTGATATTTCTATCGGGAATGTGATAGGTTCAAATATAGCTAATATCGCCTTGATATTAGGATTAAGTGCCTTAATTAGCCCCATAAATGTTCAAAAGAAAGGTATTCATTTTGATTGGGTTGTAATGATGCTTGCCAGCTTATTATTACTTTTTTTTAGCCTTAATCTTAAATTGCAATTTTTTGAAGGACTTTTAATGGTTTTTTTATTAACACTTTACATTATCTGGTCAATTACAAAATCACGAAAAGAAAAATTAGCCTCACTGGAAACACCTCCAAAACCACAATACAAACTTTGGTTATCATTACTATTTGTGTTGATTTCAACGGCGGGGCTTATATATGGAGCAGAATTTTTGGTAAGGGGTGCATCGGCAATTGCCATAAAAATGGGTGTTGACGAAAGAGTAATATCTGTATCGGTAATAGCCCTGGGTACAAGTTTACCCGAACTGGCAACGTCTTTAGCTGCTGCCGCACGAAAAGAAATGGATGTGTTTATTGGAAATATTATTGGTTCAAATATTTTTAATATATTAGCTATACTTGGCTTAACCAGTGTCATAACAACCATTGATATTAATCCAATGGTTCTGAAATTTGATATTATCTGGATGCTTGCATTGGCTCTACTATTGTTTGTTTTTTTATTGCCATTGCGAAAAGGGGTCATTTCTCGTTGGAAAGGAATGATTTTATTAACCATTTATGTGGTATACATATATTTAGCATTTACGACGGGAATACTTTAAATTTATTGATATAATTATACAAAAAAAATTAATTGCTCAAGAAAAGAAAACATCTATGATTATTGCAAAAAATATTACCAAATCCTATGGCGATCTAAAAGTCTTAAAGGGGATTGATTTAACCCTTGAGAAAGGGGAGATTATTTCTATTGTTGGCCCTAGTGGTGCAGGAAAAACTACTTTTTTACAAATTTTGGGTACACTGTCCCGTCCTGATTCCGGCGAAGTATTATACGATAAGGTGAATATCAGTAAATTAAAAGATAGGCAGCTGGCATCATTTCGAAATCAAAATATTGGTTTTGTTTTTCAATTCCATCATTTACTACCTGAATTTACTGCATTAGAAAATGTTTGTATTCCGGCCTTTATCAATAAAATTTCTAAAACACAAGCCGAAGAAAAAGCCAAAGAAATTCTTGAATTTTTAAAACTGAGCCATCGGCTGGAGCATAAACCCAAGGAACTTTCGGGTGGTGAACAGCAAAGAGTTGCGGTTGCAAGGGCTTTAATTAATGACCCTAAAGTAATTTTTGCCGACGAACCCTCGGGAAACCTCGATACTCAGAACAAAAAGGAGTTACACGAGCTGTTTTTTTCCTTGCGGAAAAAGTATAATCCGGCCATTGTTATTGTTACTCACGATATTGAATTAGCCAATACCGCTGACCGGAAACTTACTATGGAAGACGGAATTTTTACCGGAAACTAATGGAATTTAAGGTTTTAAAAGAATTTCTCGACGAAAAGGCCGATAAATATAACCATCCGGACTTTATTTATACCGACCCGATTCAAATTCCTCATCTTTTCACAGAAAGCCAGGACAGAGAAATAGCAGGTTTTTTTGCAGCTACCATTGCATGGGGGCAGCGGTCAACAATTATTAAAAATATGTTTCAGCTGTTAAGCTTAATGGATAATACCCCCTTTGAATTTGTACAAAATTATTCAGCTAATGACCTGAATCGGTTTAATTATTTCAAACACCGTACGTTTAATGGAGAAGATTGTGTGTTTTTTATTCAATCATTAAAAAATATATATTTAAAATATAATGGATTAGGAAGCTTATTCCAACATCTTTATTTACAACATCAAAATATAGTTGATGTGTTAAGTCATTTTCGGCAAATATTTTTTGAGATTCCTCATCCTGAGCGAACACAAAAGCATGTGGCTAACGTGCTAAAAGGAGCATCAGCAAAAAGGCTGAACATGTATCTCCGGTGGTTTGTGCGTAAAGATAACTGCGGTGTTGATTTTGGATTGTGGGATAAAATTCCTATGAGCAGTTTATATATCCCATTGGATATTCATACAGGCAATGTTGCCCGGAAATTGGGACTACTGAAAAGAAAACAAAACGACTGGAAAGCCGTGCAAGAATTAACAGAGAAGCTAAGAATGTTTGATTTTGATGACCCCATCAAATACGATTTTGCATTGTTTGGGCTGGGCGTTTTTGAAAAGTTCTAATAAAAAATATTCGTTATGGCCAATGATTATTTTAAGTTCAAACAATTTACTATTTATCAGAATAAATGTGCTATGAAAGTAGGTACTGATGGTGTTTTGCTTGGTGCCTGGGTGGATATCAAAAATGCAGCTAAAGTTCTCGATATTGGTACAGGAACCGGATTAATTGCCTTAATGCTGACGCAACGATCGAATGCTATAATTGATGCTGTAGAGATAGACACCAATGCTTGTATGCAGGCTCAGGAAAATGTTAATCAATCGGCATGGGCTGACAGAATTAATATTATTCATCAATCTTTTCAGGATTTTTTAAAGGAAACAGAAACAAAATATGATTTGATTGTTTCTAATCCTCCTTATTTTCAAAATTCATTAACTGCTCCACGGGAAAATAGGGCTAAAGCAAGGCATAATACCGAACTACAGTTAACAGATATTTTAAATGGAACATTGAGTTGTCTGTCTGAATTGGGAACCTTAAGTTTGATTTTACCTTATGTGGAAGGAAATTTATTTATTGCTAAAGCGGCTGAGCAGGGATTATATTGTGTGCGTAAAACAAATGTTTTGCCCAAACCGGGCAGAAAACCTAAAAGATTGCTACTTGAATTTAAGAAAATAAAAAAGCCGTTTACCGAACAACAATTGATTGTTGAGCTCAATAAACGGCACGAATATTCTGATGATTATAAAAATCTTACGAAAGATTTTTATTTAAAATTTTAAAAATCAATGGACTCTTCAACAAAATTAATTCCGTACTCTTCTAACTCTTTTAGTACTGGTTCATACACGTCTTTCGTAATTGGAACAACAACCCCCCGTCTCTCAATTACTCCGGTAAGTAGTAATTTTGTGGCAATGGCTACTGGGATTCCAACGGTTATAGCCATAGCTGTATGTACCTGATCTTTGCCTCTTACCACAAGTGATGATTTGATTCGTTTGTTTTTTCCGTTTAACGTATAATCAAACTGGTGTTGCATAACAATCATGTCTTTGTCATTTTCGCCCAGTGCCCATTTTTCTTCTAATAGTTTTTGAAGAATTTGTGCCGGAGTGGCATTAGGCATATTTATTTTTTTGTCTTCGAAAATACCCAACCATTCTAATTTTTTAAAAGTTTCTGAATCTTTTTCAATATCAACATAATTACAAATTTTTTGCTCAACAGATTCTGTTTCATTATGAGGTAGGAAAAGATTAATAAATTCTCTATATGTTAAATTTTCTGAATTTTCTACTGTATAGGTGTCGTCAGTTGCTCCCAGCTGAACAAACACATCCCATGCTGCACAATATCCCGGGCGGCGCAAGGTTCCGCGTAAAATGGTCGGTATATTCTGAAGATTATATGTTTCGCGGTAACCTAATGAATCTCTGTTTGGATACATTTCAAATTCTCCAACATCTAAAATCGACATTTTTTCTATTCTTCGGAAAAGCTGATTGTATGGAACATATTTATAGTTTCCATGGTCTATATATTGGGCTACCGATTGCCCGGCAACAACAACATTTCTGGGATTCCAGGTGAATTTATAGTTCCATGGATTATTATCGAATTCAGGAGCAACAAGTCCGCCTGTGCTTGATTTAAAAGCCTGCATTTTTCCACCTTTAGCCTTTATTTCATCAATCACTTTCATGGCCGACATGTGGTCAATTCCAGGATCAACACCAATCTCATTTAAAAGCAATATATTTTTTTCTAATGCTTTTTGATGTAATGCTTTTACTTCTTTCGAAACATACGATGCAGTAATCATATGTTTCCCAAATTCAACGCATTGTTCAGCCACCAGATGGTGAAACCGCGCTGGGAGCATTGAAATAACTACATCGGCATTTCTAATTTCATCAATTCGCTGGGATTCGTTAAATACATCAAAAGTAAATGCTTCTCCATTTTCATGCCCGTTTATTTTCCTTCGGGCTTCTTCAACCGATCTTTTTCCAACACGTACTTTCCAGTTATGCTCTTTAGAATGGTCAAGCAGGTATTTTATTAAACTGGTTGATGAAAGGCCCGCTCCTAAAATTAATATCTTTTTCATAAAATGATTAATTGTTTTGGTTTATTATTAATAATTTGCTACTAATGTAAAATTATTTTTGAATAAGAAAAATGGTTTTTAACAGGTAAGGATAAAAAAGAAGATTTTTAAAGCATAGTAAATTTATAACTCAATGAATAATAGCGCTATATAGGATTAAAAAGTTTTTTAAAATCATAAATGAAAAAATAATACATTTCTTGGATTAAAGGTTCTATAATTTTGTTTTAAAAAAAGTTGCTACTTTTACGACCAACGTAAAAATTAACCCCTAAAATTTTCACCTAAGAAAAAATGAATATCTTTCAGTCCTTGTTAAAGCAAGGGCTTTTTTATGTTGTTTAAAAAGGATTATTTTATCCCATAAAAAAATAATTTCTGGACATTCCTTGCATTTCTTTTTACATATTAGAATAAATGGTTGGTGTAAGTAAATTGTTAAATAATAATTGGTTTGAAAACTGAAATTCTGTTAAAAATTCCTTTTTTTTGTGTAATAATAAAGTTGATTTTATTTAAATCGAAAGAATAAGGAAATTAAATTGTCTACTGAAAAAAAATATGCCGAGACACCCCTAATGAAGCAATATTATCAGGTAAAAAGAAAACATCCTGATGCTATATTACTGTTTCGGGTGGGCGATTTTTATGAAACTTTTGGCGAAGATGCTATAAAAACAGCCGAAATTCTTGGTATTACACTTACTAAGAGAGCCAATGGCACAGCTTCATCAGTTGAATTGGCTGGGGTTCCTTACCATGCGCTCGATACTTATTTACCTAAGTTGGTGCGTGCTGGACAAAGAGTGGCTATTTGTGAGCAATTAGAAGATCCAAAGAAAACAAAAAAAATTGTTAAACGTGGAGTTACCGAACTGGTAACTCCCGGCGTTTCGTTAAACGATAATGTCCTTGAACATCGCGAAAACAACTTTCTGGCTTCGGTTCATTTGGATAAAAATTTGGGAGGGGTAGCTTTTCTTGATATTTCCACAGGAGAGTTTCTTACGGCCGAAGGCAGCTTTGAATATATCGATAAGCTGCTCAACAGCTTTCATCCCAAAGAGGTACTTTATGAGCGAAGCAAACAGCAACGGTTTATTGAACTTTTCGGAGATAAATTTTATACCTATAAACTCGATGATTGGGTTTTTACCGAAGAAAATGCAATCGATAAACTGCTTAAAAAATTTCAAACCTCTACCTTAAAAGGATTTGGTGTTCAGGATTTACAACTTGGGATTATTGCTGCAGGTTCTATCTTACAATATCTTGAAATTACTCAACATGATAAATTACAACATGTAGCGACATTATCACGCATAGAAGAAGATCATTATGTTTGGCTCGATAGATTTACCATCCGTAATCTTGAGCTTTTTTATTCCATCAACGAAGGAGCTAAAACCTTAATTGATGTTATTGACCAAACAATTTCTCCCATGGGGGCCCGTTTATTAAAACGTTGGGTTGCTTTGCCACTAAAAGATGAAACACCTATAAAGGAACGTCATGATATTGTTGATTTTTTATTACATCATTCCGATTTCAAAGACTTATTAGCCGATCATATCAAAGAAATTGGCGATCTGGAACGTATTGTTTCTAAAGTAGCCACAGGGCGTGTAAATCCTCGCGAGGTGATACAACTTAAAAATGCTTTAACAGCAATCGAACCCATTAAGAAAGCCTGTTTAAATACACAAAATGAAGCATTAAAAAAGATTGGCGACCAATTAAATCCATGTATTACGATTAGAGATCGCATTGCAAAGGATTTACGCCCTGATCCTCCTGCTTTGCTGAGTAAAGGTAACTATATGGCTGATGGTGTTTCGGATGAGTTGGATGAATATCGAAAATTATCTTATTCTGGAAAAGATTATCTGGTGCAAATTCAGCAACGTGAAATTAAGCGAACAGGAATTCCATCATTAAAAATTAGTTTTAATAATGTTTTTGGGTATTATATCGAAGTAAGAAATACGCATAAAGATAAAGTTCCTTCGGATTGGATTAGAAAACAAACGTTAGTTAGTGCCGAAAGATATATTACAGAAGAACTAAAAGAGTTGGAAGTGAAAATTTTAGGTGCTGAAGAAAAGGCGTTGGATCTGGAGCAAAAATTATTTGTTGAACTGGTTACAAATCTGGAGGATTATATTTCGGCAATACAGCTTAATGCATCGTTAATTGCGCGATTAGACTGTTTACTATCGTTTGCCCTGGTAGCTGAAGAAAATAAATATGTACGACCTGAAATTAACGATACAAATATTATTGATATAAAAGATGGACGACACCCAGTGATTGAAAAAATGTTACCCATCGACGAGTCTTATATAGCTAATGATGTATATCTGGATAATGACCAACAGCAGATTATTGTGATTACCGGGCCAAATATGTCAGGTAAATCGGCCTTGTTAAGGCAAACAGCCCTGATTGTATTGTTGGCACAGATAGGAAGTTTTGTCCCGGCTTTGAAAGCTAAAATTGGATTAGTCGATAAAATTTTTACTCGTGTAGGTGCATCGGATAATATATCGCTGGGCGAATCTACATTTATGGTTGAAATGCACGAAGCTGCAAGTATCTTAAATAATTTATCACACCGGAGCCTGATCTTGCTCGATGAAATTGGCCGGGGCACCAGCACTTACGATGGTATTTCTATTGCCTGGGCCATGGCCGAGTATATTCATGAACATCCTACAGCCAAAGCGAAAACACTTTTTGCTACCCATTATCATGAATTGAACGAGATGGAAAAATCTTTTAAACGAATAAAAAATTATAACGTTTCGGTTAAAGAGCTGGATGATAAAGTGATTTTTCTTCGTAAGTTGCAAAAAGGAGGGAGCGAGCATAGCTTTGGAATCCATGTGGCACAGATGGCAGGAATGCCCAAAAGTGTTGTAAATAGAGCTAATGAAATTTTAAAAGAGCTCGAAAATTCTGGACAAAAAGATTCTCTGGCAAAACCTGTGGGAGATATCGCCCAACATCGCGAAGGATTTCAAACCACCATTTTCCAACTCGATGATCCGGTATTAAAACAGATTCGTGATGAAATAGCGAAACTGGATATTAATAATTTAACACCGGTTGAGGCATTGAACAAGCTAAATGAGATTAAGCGGCATATAGGGTTAAAATAAAAAAAAATTATATGTTTTTTGGGGTATATTTTTTTTGAAGAACAAAAAAAATAAATATATTTGCATCCGCTAAATACAAAAATAGTAAAGCGTACTTTATAATAAGGAAAAATTGCGAAAATAGCTCAGTTGGTAGAGCACGACCTTGCCAAGGTCGGGGTCGCGGGTTCGAGTCCCGTTTTTCGCTCAAAGAAGTTCTTAAAAATGTTTTTTTTCATTTAACACGCCCAGGTGGCGGTTCCGATACTCCCGATAATTATCGGGACGGGATGGTAGACGCTTCATGTTGTTTGAATGATAATGCCCAGGTGGCGGAATTGGTAGACGCGCTGGACTTAAAATCCAGTGGCCATACTTGGCTGTGCGGGTTCAAGTCCCGCCCTGGGTACAGAAAACTCTTTGTAACGACTATGTTGCAAGGAGTTTTTGTTTTTATAAGGTACTAAAAGGATACAAAAATCAGACTGTAAAATCTAAAAATACAGATTATTTTAATTGATGTTATTATAAATAATCCTGAAAAACAATAATAATAATAAAATAGCTTTTGTAGTATAACAAATAAAAATAAATATATTTCATTTTAACATCGTTTGAATAATTACAGCGTAAATATTAACTTGCCACTGATATAAAAAGTTAGTTATATGAATTATTTAAATACTGTAATAACTGGAACAGGATGCTATATTCCCGAACAAAAGATAGAAAATAAGGATTATTTTAAAAGTACTTTTTTTGAAAAGGATCAAACCTTGATTGAAAGACCCGGTGAAGAAATTGTGCGGAAATTTCGAGATATAACAGGAATATATGAACGGCGATGGGTAACAAAAGATCAAACCACATCGGAAATTGCTGCATTAGCAGCTGAACAGGCAATAAAAACTGGGAATATCGACAGGGAAACCATTGATCATATTATAGTAGCCAACAATTTTGGCGATGTTGTAAAAGGTACCATTCAAACTGATTTATTACCCAGTATTGCAGCAAGAGTAAAAAACAAATTAGGGATTCAAAATCCCGGGTGTGTGGCATACGATATTGTTTTTGGTTGCCCCGGATGGATTCAGGGGGTAATACAGGCCGATTCATTTATTAAAAGCGGTTTAGCCAAACGTTGCCTGGTTATTGGTGCAGAAACGCTCTCTAGAGTAGTTGATGTTTACGACCGGGATACTATGATTTTTTCTGATGGTGCCGGAGCTGCAATTATTGAAGGCGTTGAGTCTGATGAAAAATATGGAGTGCTATCCTCTGCAACCGTAACACATACTAAAGATGAGGCGTTTTATTTATACCTGGGGCAATCGAATAAACCGGATAGCGACCCTAATATCAGGTACATGAAAATGAATGGTAGAAAGATCTATGAATACTCTATCATTAATGTTCCGAAAGCTATAAAAGCAGCGATGGATAAATCGGGATTGCCTGTTGATCAGATAAAAAAAATATTGCTGCATCAGGCGAATGAAAAAATGGACGAAGCGATTGTCCAGCGTTTTTTTAAGTTTTATGGAATAAAACCTGAATTGTCTGAAGTTATGCCCATGAGTATTGGTGAATTGGGCAATAGTTCTGTTGCTACTGTACCTACACTTTATGATATGATATTAAAAGGAAAATTGAAAAACCATATCATAAATAAAGGAGATATTATTGTTTTTGCCTCAGTGGGTGCTGGGATGAGCATTAATGCCATTGTTTACCGGCAACAGTAATGTCTTTTAAAATTATTTTTTTGATTCCCACACCAAAGCAGCTGCACCTAATATTGCAGCATCATTTTCGGGTAATGATGAGGAAAGTAATTTAACTTTATTCTTGTATATAGGAAAGTTAAACTCCTCCATATATTTTTTAGTGGGTTCGAAAATTAATTTTCCTGCATTGGCCATACCTCCTGCAAGAAATATTGCTTCGGGGCTTAAAATGGTAATAGCATCTGCCAGTTTCATGCCCAGAATTCTTCCGGTAAACTCAAAGGCGTCCATAGCCAGTTGATCACCATTCATGGCGGCTTTATATATTTGTTCAGAAGTAATCGTGTTATAAGAATAATCCCGCAAAACGCTATCCATTTTTGCTTTGGATAATAATTTTACAACTGTACGTTTTAATCCGGTTGCAGAAACGTAGGTTTCCAGACATCCCCTTTTTCCACATCCGCATTCTCTACCATCGTGAAAAACGGTGGTATGCCCAAACTCTCCGGCAAAACCGTCGTGGCCTAAAATCAACTTTCCGTTGGCAACAAAGCCACTGCCCAGTCCTGTTCCCAATGTAATCATTATAAAGTTTTTCATATTTTTTGCACCACCGTATCTCATTTCGCCAATAGCAGCAGCATTGGCATCATTGGTAAGAAAAACCGGAAGATTAATTTTTTTCGATAACAGATCGGTAATGGGAACAATACCCTTCCAGCTTAAATTCGGGGCATGTTCAATCGTTCCTTTGTAATAATTGCCGTTTGGAGCACCAATGCCCACTCCTGTTAATATATGTTTCGAGTTGAGTCCGGCTGTGGCATGATTAATACGTTCCGATAAATAAACGATAAAATCGCTAATATCCTGGTAATTTTTGGTAGGAAAGGATTCTCTTAACTTAATATCTCCATTCTCATTTACCACTCCATACGAAACGGTTGTTCCTCCGATGTCTATTCCAACAGCTAATTCTTGCATAGGATGTAATTGTTTTTTATTAAAAAGGATTACCCTTACAAAAATACGAATATTGATTCGGATTTGTTATCTTTAAATCAATTTTTAAAGGAGAATACATTATGAATAAGCTGGCAAGAAAAGTAGAAAAAATAATTATTTATTCATTAATCATTATGATGGCAGGAATATTAATACTTGCTACTGTAGAGTTGGGTTATTATTTAATACGTACCATCATTAGCTCTGATTATTTATTGATAGATTTGAATGATTTAATGGATCTTTTTGGTGTTTTTATGCTGGTTTTAATAGGTATTGAGCTTTTAGATACCATTAAAGTGTATTTGCATAGTAATATTGTACATGTCGAAGTTGTTGTACTGGTGGCTATTATTGCCCTGTCAAGAAAAGTAATTGCTTTAAAAGCAGAGAATATGAGTGGGGATAAGATTATTGGAATTGCTCTCCTGATTGTAGCACTTGGCCTTACTTATTATCTGATTAAAAGAGCTGGTTTGATGGCCTGTAAAATGGATGATGATAAGACAGATCCCCGAGAAGCATTGGGTAAAGGAGATGAAGAGGAAATATAAAAGTAATAAATGGAAAGAATCTAAATTGGAGATTTATAATTTTATCTCTTGCCCTGATTATTGATGTATCTTGTATTTTTTTGGTTTAAGAGGACTTTGTATAATACATTGGTTAAAAGTGTTTTTACCCTTTCTTCCGAATCAACGTCAATCCATCCCGTAAGGGTAGAATTACTTTTTCTACACGGTTGTCTTTTGTAATCAATTCATTAAATGTAAAAATCCCTTTGGTATATTCATCATCAGGCGATTCTAACTCAATGACCTTCCCGCTCCAAAGTACATTATCGGCTAATATAAATCCGCCGGGTTTTACATAATCAAAAAGGGTGTGATAATATTCTGAATATTGGCGTTTATCACCATCAATAAAAACTAAATCAAAAGTTTCTTCTAAATCAGAGATTATTTTCAATGCATTACCAATATGTAGTTTTACCTTATTCTCCAGTCCGGCTTTTTGAATGTATTTACGGATAAAATGTTCCAGCTCATCATTAATTTCAATCGTATGAAGTACCCCGTTTTTTTGCAATCCTTTAGCTAAGCAAATGGCCGAATAACCTGTGTATGTCCCTATTTCAAGAATTTTTTGAGGACGGATCATTTTACTAATCATCTCTAAAATTTTTCCCTGCAAATGTCCCGACAACATACGGGGGCGTAAAATTTTTAGATTGGTTTCGCGGTTTAAATCTGCTAAAAGCGGATCCTCCGGATCAGAGTGATCTAAGATGTATTGTTCTATATTGAAAAAGAAATCGGACATGGAGATGAAAATTTAAGTATTCTTGGCATTTTAGTCAATTTAGGCATTTTTATTGATAAATCAGCATTGATAATTTACTTTCATTCAGCACCTCATTGGCAATTTCCTGGATATCTTCAACCGTAATTGCATCTATCTTTTGGCGGATATCGTCCAGCTGATCTACCTTGTTAAATAATAAATAACTTTTACCTATGGCCAGCAATAGGTTGGCATTATTTTCGGCATTAATGGCAATTTGGCCAAATAACTGGCGTTTGGCTTTTTTTAATTGCATTACTCCCAGTTTAGTATCGCGTAATTGGGCAAACTCTTTTTTTACCAGTTTGATACTTTTTTCAAGATTCTCTTTATCGGTACCAAAATAGACTGCAAAAATACCGGTATCCGAATATGCTGTATAATTGGATTCCACATGATAAGCATACCCGTATTTTTCGCGTAACAGTAAATTTAATCTTGAGTTCAGCCCCGGGCCACCCAAAATATTATCCAGCAGGGTCATGCCGATCTTTTTCTTATCGTGGGCATTGTAAGCAATGTTGCCTATAATACAATGTGCCTGGTGCGTTCTCTTTTTAATGGTTTTTATTTCGGGGGTGTAGTTGTTGAATTTTATTCGTTGGTTAACTCTTGGGTTAGACTTTATGCTCCCAAAATATTTATTGGCCAGTCGTATTAGTTTGGCAAACGGGATATCTCCCACCGAACAAAGCACCATTTCGTTGGTGTGGTAATTATTCTGAATAAACGATACAATGTCCGCTTTGGTAAAGCGGCGCAGGTCTTTTGCGTTACCCAAAATGTTTTTCCCCAACGGTTGATTCTTAAAAATAAGCTCTTCAAAATCATCAAAAATAAGCTCTGCCGGATCGTCCTGGTATGATTTTATTTCCTCAATAATCACTTCTTTTTCTCGTGTAAGCTCTTTGCCGGGAAAGGTTGAGTTAAATGTTATATCCGCTATGAGTTCAATGGCACGCTCATAATCGTTTTTTAAAAAAGAGGTATGGATAGTGGTATCTTCTTTGTTGGTGTATGCATTAATTTCGCCACCCACATCGTCGATGCGACTAAGAATATGATATGCTTTGCGTTTTTTGGTGCCTTTAAAAATGGCATGTTCAATAAAATGAGCCATTCCATGCTCGTGCTCCTCCTCGTCACGCGAGCCTGCATTAATAATTAGCCCGCAATGCCCAACGGGTGATTCTGAATGTAAATGAATGATTCTTATTCCGTTCTCCAGTGTATATCGCTCGTAATCCATCGCTATTTTGTATCTGCTGCAAAATTATAAAAAACTATGAAGCAAAAATGTAAATGTTAGGATAAATGATGGAATAAAGATTTTCTAAAAATTGGGTGAAAATATTTTGTAAAAGCGATTTTTCCTTTATATTTGCACTCGCAATTGAGCAAAAAGGTGCCATAGCTCAGTTGGTAGAGCAACGGACTGAAAATCCGTGTGTCCTTGGTTCGATTCCGAGTGGCACCACAACCCCAACCAAGCGTTGGGGTTTTTTATATGGCTATGAAGTATTATTGTTACATATTGTATAGCAAAAGTTTAGATAAATATTATGTTGGAGAAACTCAGCATCTTGAAAAA
>JAXHVS010000012.1:8582-20656 GCA_034189025.1 Bacteroidota bacterium | reverse complement strand
GGGAAAAGGCCTGGGAACCAAAACGTTTGAAGTTAAATGTGAAAACGGAGTGTATTCTGTTGATATGAAACGCTTTATGGATCCTGCAACAATGGCTGCTTATGAGGAAATGGAGGTTAAAGTAAACAGCACTAACCTCGAAATCCCTTCCAATCTTAAGGTTGGAGATATTTTATATGACGGGAAACTGGTAATTACCGTTTACAGCAAAGGGATAAGAATTATGGGATTAACTACAGAAATAACCCAGCGAAAAGTAGATGGGAAAGAGCAAATAACCACAGATGCAGGCACATTTAATTGCTTTAAAATTACCTATACCATAACTACAAAAACAATGTTTAGTGTTAGGGTAGAAGCTGCCGGATGGATTGCAGAAAATGTAGGTACCGTAAATAGTGAAACCTACTCCCGGGGGAAATCTATTGAATACTCCTTACTTACGGGGATTAAAAAATAAAATTTGATTTAATAAACTAAGCCGGCATTTATTGCCGGTTTTTTATTGTTTAATGATTTTTTCACTTTTTACCGTTTGTCCGCTCGGATTCTTAATCACCACAAAATAAACACCATTAGCAAAATGATTAACATCAATTTGTTTTTGAGACGTTGAAAATATCAACACACCGATAGCAGAATAAATTTCTACAGAGTAGTTTTCGGGTGTCTCAAGGCTTAATGTATGGCTTACCGGATTAGGATATATCTTAATGTTTTCGTCTGGAACAAATTCAATAACACTTGTGGATGAGGAACTGTATATCTTATTTACAAAATCAGGATGATCGACAAATGGATTTCTGTTGCCCTGATAGGAAAAAACCACTTCGTTTCGGTTACGTTCAAATTCGTCTACAGGGTCATCTTCGTTCCACTCAATTAAAGTGGAAAGCTTCCCGAAAAACGGAGTATCGGAACTTGTTCCGGTATAATCAACCAACTCTAAGTCGGGATCGCCACTCTCACCTTCGTATCGGGTAGCCATATAAAACATCATACGGGCAACATCTCCTTTTACCGCATCGCGGGGCTCCCATGAGTCATTATCTGTATAACATTCGGTAGCTTCATGATGTTGTTCACCTCCATTATCAAAGTCTTTGTTTCCGCGGGCCGAATTAACCGAAATGTCGCAAGGACGCAGATGATGAGCATCACGATACGCATCTTCCGATTCGCTTGGGAAACCATGCGATTTTGCCCAGATATGCTCACGGTTCCAACCTGAGCCGTTATTATATTCCTGTGCGCCATTTACTGACCAGCCGGTATAGATTAAAATCACATTTTCTGCGTTATCCGGATCACGATCCGATTCTTTTAAAATATCCCAGGTATCGGTACTGCTTGAGGTATATGGATAATCGGTATGGTCCTTAATAATTTGGTATAGAGCTCCCTTTAACTCCTCGCCTTGCAGGCCATCGGTACGATCATAATATCCATCAGGTATTTGACCGTAACTTATGACGGCAACTATTGTAAAAATAATTGTAAAAAAATTTTTCATCGTAAGATAATTTAGGTCTAATGATTAGCTTAACGATAAAATGATAAGATTGTTTCCTTTTTTTTATAAACAGGAAAAATGAGAGTTTTTTGACAATAATTCAGAAATTTATACCAAAGCAGAGCAATAATTTTGGGATCAACTGTAAAATGTGTTTACAGGAAAAAGCCAACCCCAAATCAAGAATTTTCAAAGTAAATTTTTTTAAATCCTTTTTATAAGATATTGTAAAATAAAACCATTGGTGTGCAAACATTTTATTATTTTTAATGAATTTTTAAAAGGGTGTAAAGATGAATGTTTCGCAAAATGTTTCAAAATTTATTAACGGAACCAATCAAACGATATTTTTAACAGGCAAAGCTGGAACAGGAAAAACAACATTGCTAAAACAGATTGTCGATACGACGCACAAAAAAACAGTAATTGCAGCACCCACAGGAATAGCAGCCATTAATGCCGGAGGTGTTACGTTACATTCCCTTTTTCATTTACCTTTTGGCTCTTATATTCCGGATGCTCAAATACCGGCCGGTGTTAATTTATCTTTTCAATTAACAACCCCCTCTTCGCTTATTCGAAATTTAAAAATGAACAACCAAAAGAAAGGACTCATCCGTACAATGGAGTTGTTGATTATTGATGAGGTAAGCATGCTGCGTGCCGATATGATGGATGCCATCGATAAAATTTTACGCTATGTAAGGCGTAACCAAAAACCATTTGGCGGGTTGCAGATTCTGTTTATCGGCGATTTGTGGCAATTACCACCCGTAGTTAAAAAGGAAGAGTGGTTGGTGTTAAAAACGTATTACGAAAATATTTTCTTTTTCAATGCACGGGTTTTTAAACAAATCGATTTAGTGTATTTAGAACTGGAGAAAATATTTCGTCAATCAGACCCTAAATTTATTGATTTATTAAATCATTTTAGGCTCGATAAGGTTACCGCCGATGATTTGAAACGATTAAATCAACAATATAAGCCGGATTTTGATTTACTGGAAAATGAAGGCTTCATCTACCTGACCACTCATAATCATAAAGCCGACAGGGTGAATAAAAAAGCGCTGGGCCAATTACCGGGAAAAATGTTTCGGTTTAAAGCCGAAGTGGAGGGCGATTTTAGCGAATACTCTTTTCCGGTCGACCCGGTACTTGAGCTAAAAAAGGGTGCCCAGGTAATGTTTATTAAAAACGATTATTCGGGTAATCAGGCCTATTTCAATGGCAAAATTGGAAAAGTGGAGCATGTTGATGACGAACATATAGAGGTAGCCTTTACAGACGGTTCACCCCCAGCATCCGTAGAACCCTATACCTGGGAAAATAAAAAATTTGCCATACATGCTGAAACGAAAGAGATTGAAGAGAAGATAACGGGCACTTTTACGCATTATCCCATCAAACTCGCCTGGGCCATTACTATTCATAAAAGTCAGGGACTTACATTTGACAAAGCCATGATTGATATTTCGCAAGTATTTGCCGGCGGTCAAACCTATGTTGCTTTATCGAGGTTAACCTCACTTAAAGGTTTAGTGCTGGCACAACCTGTAGGTTGTGATGGCCCCGGAGCAGACCAGCATTTGTTTGATTTTGCTCAAACCAAAATATCTGATCAGGAAATAAACCAAAAATACCAGGAAGCTTCGAAACAGTTTGTTAATGAAAAGGTGGCAGAAGCATTTAATTTCCATGAACTAGTATCTGAGATTCAGGAACACATTGGAACGTACGATAAAGATGCGGCAAAATCAGCCAAACAAAAACATTTGGATTGGGCACAATCGTTATTGCAAAAAACAAAGGAAAAAATGATGGTATGCGAGAAATTTCAAAATGAGCTTAAGCAAATTATCTATTCCGGAAACGATGATTATTTAACCCATCTAAAAGAAAGAACTACGGCAGCCAAAAAGTATTTTCTACCCTGGCTCAATGATATGCAGCAAGAGGTGATGTTGCATATGGAAAAGGTTCGAACAACGAAAGGAACAAAAAAATATTTAAAGGAGTTACAGGCATTTCAAGGAGCATTTTACGGCAAAACCATTCATATTTATAAAGCAGAAGCTTTATGTAAGGCGATTTTAAATAACAGTGAGCTGGATAAAATCTCGTTACAACAAATTACTCAATCGGTAAAAAAGCCGGAGAAAAAGGAAAAAACAAAAAAGAAGGCTCAGGGCAGCTCCAAAGGAAAAAAGAAAATTAAAACCGAGCAGGTAACTTTTGAGCTATATAAAGAAGGGAAAAACAGCAAAGAAATTGCTCTCGAAAGGGGGTTGACGGTTCGAACTATTGAGGGGCATCTGGCAAAATGTATAGGGCAGGGAAAAATTAATATTTCCGAACTGCTGGTGTCCGAAAAAATTGAAATTATTACCGACGCGTTTGAAACCTTTGACACGCTCCGATTGAATCCCATTAAAGAATATTTGGGCGATGATTACTCCTATTCGGAAATTAAGTATGTGATGGAGTGGATTAGGTTGACGCGGAATATTCATGAGTAAGTTTAACATATAAGCAGATTTATAATTTTTTTTGCTTACCTGTGCATTAGCCCCTTAAATCATCGGACAGAATTATAGATTAAAATCTGTACTTTTATGACGATGAAAAAATGTGTGAAATATCAAACATATATTCTATAGGCGTAATAGAATCTGGTTATAACGAAACGGAATCATTAAAAAGGACTAAATATGATGAGTATCGTGCGGTAATATTATATAATAATGGTTCAAACCAAGGTCAGTTCACGGCATTAATTGGTGGTGCAGTACTTGAAATTATTGCTGCAAAAACAAATAGTGAAAAAAAACTAAAAGAAATAGCTGATAAAATATCAATCGAAAAAATCATAAAATATTTTGGAAAATAAAGAGCGTAAGCCGAAAAAGCTGTAATAGAATAGGCGTTATTTGGATCGCTTTATAATCAATAAAATTGGGTGCATTAGTAGGTCTTTTTAAAGCGGCGGAAAAACAAACCTGCAAAAACACTGATGGGCAGACTTATATTGTTTATAATAGTAGCCCCAACAGGACTCGAACCTGTATTTACAGTTTAGGAAACTATCGTTCTATCCCTTGAACTATGGGGCCATTTTATTTATAATTTAGGAAACTGCTATTCCCAGCCTTCCGGTTTACGTGCCGTTAGGCATGCAGGCAGATATTCCTTGCCCGACAAAATTAGATATTTTAATCACATATTCAAAATTAAATAGCTGAATGATTGCTTTTAGAAACTAACATGCTGCTTTGTTTTTAATTCTCTTAATGGTTCTAAACAAGTAAAGAAAAGAGATAATCCCAACCACAATATTGACCGTAAATCCTGCCCAGAATACACCGGCAATGTCAAACAGTTTAGAACCAATCAATGCCAGCGGAACATATAAAATCAACATTCTGAATATAGGCATGAATGCTGCAGGGTACGGTCTGTTTATTCCATTAAAACTGGCGGTGCCCAGCATTACCAGTCCCTGAAAACCATAACTGGCCCCTACAATTAAAAAGAACTGGCGGGTAATCTCTATTACTTCGGGATTATCGGTAAAAACACTGGCAATAGCTCTTGAAAAGAACAAAAAGATTATAAATACCAAAGCTCCCCAAAGCATAGAGAATAACATTGATAACAGATGAAGTAGCCATAAGCATACCTGGGGTAAAAGTATCTCCGGTAGCGCGGACAATATTGTTGCCCACCATCGGCACAATTACAAATGGAACCCCCAGATACCATATCCACATATAATCATTAATATATCCGATAACTTCGTTTGAAGCTCCTAAGGCTTTAAAAAGCGGGTTAATGGTTAACAGGCCTGCTGCAACAAAAATAAGAACAACAATTACACCCATTAACAAGGCTCTGCTGGCCATCATTTTTACGTTATCGCGATGCCCCACAATAATATTCCTCGAGATTAAGGAGCTTGTGCCAACACCTATGCCCTGCGATAATCCGTTGATAAACATGATTACAGGGAAAGTAAATCCGATAGCAGCCAGTGGATGAACGCCCAGTTTACCAATAAAGTAAGTGTCCACAAGGTTAAAGATTACCATCCCGATCATTCCCAGCAGCATGGGCCAGGTTAAACCAACCAGTTGTTTTTTTATATTTCCTGTGGTAAGATTTTTGTTTCTTTTTTGCATGGATGGATTTTGAAAACTAAATTGCAAAAATTGTAATAAAAACCTGAATATTTTATATTTTAGGATATTTAATTCAAAAATATTGTTTTTAAAACAGGTAAAAAGATAATTTTACTTTTGCGCAGTAACATTTGGATAAAATCTCCGTCCTAAAAACAGATTATATATTGTTTAAAATGAGAAAAATTATTTTTACCTTAATTTTTGGATTTATTTATATTCAAAGTTATTCGCAGGGTATAAAAGGGAAAATAAAAGATACAAACGGAAAACCTATTGCTTTTGCCACCATTTATGCTCCCGATATTTCCAAAGGAACAACTTCCAATTTGGATGGAGATTATAAACTGGATTTACCACAAGGCAATCATCATATTGTGATCCGGTATTTAGGCTATAAAACCCGCGAAATGGAGATTGACTATACCGGGGAAGAAAAAGAGCTTGATATAGTTTTACAAGAGCAAGCCTATAAAATCCCAGAAGTACGAATTTTAGCCAGTGGCGAAGATCCGGCATACCCGATTATGAAAAAAGCCATTGCCATGAGCTATTATTACCTTAATCAGGTGGAAGAATACTGGTGCCGTATCTATTTAAAAGGCTCGGGAAAAGTAATCGATGTTCCTCGCTTACTAAAAAAGACATTACAAAAGGAAGGGATAGAAGAACATAAACCCATTGTTATTGAGAACATAACAGATGTACATTTTGAACTACCCGATATACTTGAAGAAAATACGGTATCGTTACGCAGCACCTTCGAAAATACCGAAGTTTCACCGATGAGCTATATCACGTTATCGCTTTATAATGATATTGATGGGGTAATATCTCCCTTAAGTAGCGATGCTTTTGCTTACTATAAATATCAACTGAATGCCTCGTTTTATGATCAGGATTATTTAGTGCATAAGATAAAGGTAATACCACGCCGTGCAGGTTATGATTTGTATTCGGGATATATCTATATTGTTGAAGGGTTTTGGCATTTACATAGCGTAGAACTACAATTAAAACAAAAAATGTTTACCATTGATATTAACCAGGTATATACTCCTGTTAAAGATGACGTTTGGATGCCTGTAAGCCATGATTTTGATATTGATGTAAGATTTATGGGCGTTGAATTTACTTTTAAATATGTGGCTTCGGTTTATGATTATAAAGTGCAACTGAATACACAACTTGATCACTCCGTTTATAGAGAGATACTTGCAGAATCGAAAGCCTACGCTAAGGAAATAGATGAAGTGATTGCTGAACAAAAGAGTGAAATAGCAGAACTGGTTTCCAAAGATAATCTTACCAAAAGAGAAACCCGGAAATTAAAGAAACTGGTGAAAGAAGATGTTTCAAAAACTATTCCTGGAAAAGACCTGGAGATAAAAGGCCGGACTCATGTTGACGATAGTGCTAATTTACGGCCGGTAGAATATTGGGACTCTATTCGCCCTATTCCATTAACCGAAGAAGAGATGATAAGTTATGAGGTTAAAGATTCTATTCAGCTTCGTATGGAAAAGGATTCAACCTTTAACGATTCGGTAAAAAGAAAAGATTCAAGGTTCAGCTGGAGAAAATTGTTTACCGGCGGGACGTTTAGTTATAACGATGGCCATGCATTCAGATATGGTGGGCTGGTTGATTTCTCCCGTTTAGATTACAATACAGTGGATGGATTGAAATATGGCATGTATTTTTCCTATCAACACCAAAACGATGACGGGAAATATTTCAGTATAATCCAGCAAGTTGATTATGCTTTTGCCCGCGAAAGGATGGCCAGCTATTTTAGTATATTTTATCGTTACAACGGGATAAAAGGTGGCTATCTGCACTTATCCGGTGGGAGAAGAACCTCCGATTTTGATCGCCGTACCGGAATTTCAAAGAATTTAAATCTAATCACTACGTTGTTTTTAAAAGAAAATCACCTAAAATTATACCAGGAAGATTTTATAAGCATTGGCCATCATACAGATATTGCTAATGGGTTAAATTTTTCAGTAGGATTCAAATATGCACAGCGGAAGGAGTTAACCAATCATGCCGATTTTTATTTAACCAATCCTTTTGATAATGACTTTACGTCTAATATTCCGCCGGTTAGTGATTTTAATTCTATCCTGGTAAACAGTCATAATGCTTCATTGTTTGATGCAAGAATAAGCTATACGCCCCGATATTTTTATCGGATAAACAAAGGAGTAAAATGGTATGTGCGTTCAAAATATCCTACTTTTTCTTTGCAGTATAATAAAGGAATAAAAAATCTTTTCAATAGTGATATCGACTTTGATCAGCTTGAATTTTCTGTCCGACAGGGACTGCATATCCGCAGAATCGGCGGGTTGACTTATAAAGCAACTGCGGGAACATTTTTTAATAACCACAAAGTATATTTTGCCGATTATAAACATTTTGCCACCAATACGCCCTTTTTAATCGGTGCTTCGGAAGGCAGTATGTTCCGCTTGCTCGACTATTATGCTTACAGCACAAACAAAAGCTATATCGAAGGAAACGTCCGGGTAGAAAGTGACCGCATTTTGCTTAAACGTCTACCCATTTTAAACAAAACCCTTATGCGCGAAAGTTTTTATTTTAATTATTTGGCAACAACAGGCAACAAGCCTTATTACGAAGTAGGTTATAGCTTAAATCAAATTTTTCTGATGTTTAGTGTCGAAGTGTTTGCCGGATTTAAAGGTTCTACACACGAATATACTGGTATTAAAATCGGGGTTCCTTTCGTAGGGCGTAGCGGAAACACCATTACCATTGGTGGATAAAAGATTTATTGAATAAAAATAATAGTAAAAAGATTACCATAACCATTATTAATAGTTCCATTTTCCGCGGCATGCCGATTGTCTGCAAAGAATGGCCTTCGGTGATTGCAGCGGTTATGGTTGATGATAATTTACCCCGAGTTAAAACCCGTGGCAAGAGTATTATCCCTAACGGCATTAAATATACCGGCAGGGTTGCCCGTTATCCAGAACCATCACACCCCATGGACCGCCGGCATCCTTGCCGGCAAAACCTCGTAAAGCCTCTTGGCGTTTGTGTTATATTATGCAGGAGAAACACTCTGATTTACAGGGGTGAATTGATGGCATAGAACGAATTGGAATCCTCGCCTTAGACGAGGCTGGCGTATGAACTAAGGGTGACATTCCAATATGGGAACTTAGGACACTCTGAACAAAAAGGCCAATTTACTAATAAACAAAATCTTTTTATTATTTTTACAGATTCTCACAGTGAAAAATTTTAGTATGAATACGATTGACCTTGTTTTTGCCATTTTGTTTTTATGGAGTGCCTACCGCGGGTTTACCAAAGGTTTTATCGTACAGTTGGCCACATTGGCTGCATTACTCCTTGGGATACTTGGTGCCGTAATGTTTTCTGATTTTACCTCAGCATTAATCATCAAAAAATTTGAAGTATCGGGTCAATATCTACCCATTATTTCGTTTGCCATTACCTTTATTGTGATTGTAGTTGCGGTTCACATACTGGCAAAATTGTTAAATAAATTAATTGATGCCATTGCTTTGGGAATTGTTAATCGTATGTTGGGTGTATTATTTTCAGTATTAAAATATGCATTTATCATTAGCATTATTCTGGTTTTAATTAATAAAGCCGATGATAAGTATAATTTTATTCCAGAAGAAGCCAAAGAAAATTCACTATTATATAAACCGTTGTCTAATTTTGCTCCATTAATTTTTCCATATCTTAATTTTGATAAGATTAGAGAAGAATTTGAAGAGGAAAAGAACAATTATAGTGTTAAAGTATAATAAAATAATAATCATAAAAAACATATAAAATGGATACAAAAAATTTAGGATTCGATTCAAAACTTATACATGCAGGAGATTACAATGATGCGATGGGAAGTGCTGTAACGCCGATTTATCAAACATCTACGTTTGCTTTTCGCAATGCTAAACATGGTGCTGATTTATTTGCCGGACGCGAAAAAGGATTTATTTATACCCGTATTGGAAACCCGACGATTGGTGCTTTGGAAGATAAGTTGGCCGAACTTGAAAATGGATGCGGAGGAATAGCTTTATCTTCAGGTATGGCAGCGGTTACCACCGCTTATATGACTTTTTTAGGACAGGGCGAGCATGTGGTGTGTACCAGTGCCATTTATGGCCCAAGCCGCGGTGTTTTAGAAAGCCATTTTTCTCGTTTTGGCGTTGAAGCTACTTTTGTGGATACTTCAGATATAGAGTCCATTGAAAAAGCATTTAAACCAAACACAAAATTGTTGTATTTAGAAACACCCGCTAATCCTACCATTACCCTTACAGATATTCGAAAAGCTTCGGCAGTTGCCCATAAACACGGAATTATTGTTGTAGTAGACAATACGTTTAGCAGTCCGTATTTACAGAAACCATTGGAATTAGGTGCGGATGTAGCATTACATTCGCTCACCAAATTTATTAATGGACATGCCGATATTGTGGGGGGTGCATTAGTTGCCAAAGATCCTGAAGTCTATCAGAAGCTTAGAAAAACAATGACCATGATGGGTGGGAATATGGACCCTCACCAGGCATATATGGTTATTCGCGGCGTAAAAACATTAAGCCTGCGCGTGGAGCGTGCCCAGGAAAATGCAATGAAAGTAGCCGATTTTCTCGAGAACCATCCTAAGGTGCAGTGGGTAAAATACCCTGGGTTAAAATCGTTTGCGCAGTATGATTTGGCTCAGGAGCAGATGAAAGGGCCCGGAGCTATGATTAGCTTTGAGCTAAAAGGTGGATACGATGCCGGCGTAACATTGATGAATAATGTTCATCTAGCATTACTGGCCGTCTCTTTAGGTGGTGTGGAGTCGTTAATTCAGCATCCTGTATCGATGACCCATGCAGGAATTTCAAAAGATGCAAGGGAAGAAGCACATATAACCGATGGCCTGGTTCGTTTTGCGGTAGGTATCGAGAATGCCGAAGACATTATTGACGATTTAGGCCAGGCACTGGCAAAAATTTAAAATAATAGTTAATAAAAATAATCTTTTCCAAAGGTTGAAAATTTGGAAAAGCTCAAATAGTTAAATAAATGAATTTTGTTGAGGAATTAAAATGGAGAGGCATGTTACACGATATCATGCCCGGAACAGAAGAGCAATTGAAAAAAGAGATGACCGCAGCCTATGTTGGCATCGACCCTACAGCCAACTCATTACACATCGGCCATTTGGTGAGTGTAATGATGTTAAAACATTTCCAGGCTGCAGGACATAAACCATTGGTATTAGTAGGTGGCGCCACAGGAATGATTGGCGACCCGTCGGGCAAATCACAGGAACGAAATCTGCTGGATGAAAAAACACTCCGTTATAATCAGGATTGCTTGAAAAAACAGTTGGAAAAGCTGCTCGATTTTAATGCCGATAAAGAAAATAATGCCGAGATGGTAAACAATTATGATTGGATGAAAGAGTATTCTTTTCTTGAGTTTATTCGTGATATTGGTAAGCATATTACCGTAAATTATATGATGGCTAAAGACTCGGTAAAAAAACGAATTGGTGAAGAGGCAAAAACCGGGATGTCTTTTACCGAATTTTCCTACCAGCTAGTGCAGGGTACCGATTTTTGGTATCTGTATAAAACCAAAAACTGCAAATTGCAAATGGGTGGCTCCGACCAGTGGGGAAATATAACGACAGGGACCGAACTCATCCGCCGCAAAGAAGGAGGCGAAGCCTTTGCTTTAACCTGCCCGCTGATTACCAAAGCCGATGGGAATAAATTCGGCAAAACCGAAGAAGGTAATGTGTGGTTAGACCCCGATTTAACATCACCCTACAAATTTTATCAGTTTTGGTTAAATGTTTCCGATGAGGATGCCGAAAAATATATAAAGATTTTTACCATGCTTTCGAAAGACGAAATTGATTCGTTAATAGAGAAGCATCGTGAAGAGCCGCACTTGCGATTATTACAACAGAGATTGGCAAAAGAAGTAACCGTAATGGTGCACTCCGAAGAGGATTACCACACTGCCGTGACAGCTTCCAAAATTTTATTTGGCAAAGCCACCACTGATGAGCTAAAAAGCCTGGATGAGAAAACATTTCTTTCAGTATTTGAAGGGGTGCCTATGTTTGATATCCAACGGGTAAAAATTGATGCCGGGATAAATGTTTTGGACTTGCTGGCCGCTGAAACACAGGCTTTTCCTTCCAAAGGCGAATTGCGAAGATTGATTAGAGGAGGTGGTGTGAGTATCAATAAAGAAAAAATTCCCAACGAGGAAATTTTTGTTTCATCTGACCGTTTATTGAATGATAAATATATTCTCATTCAAAAAGGAAAGAAAAATTATTTTTTGATTAAAAC
>JAXHVS010000012.1:2848-8482 GCA_034189025.1 Bacteroidota bacterium | reverse complement strand
TCGAGCCTGGAAAACACACCTTAAAATTTAAGATAGACTGGATGGGCAGTCCGGAAAAGGAACTTGAGATTGCTGAAGATAAGTCAAAAAGTGTTGAAGTTAGCGGGTTTAAATTAGGGAAATGGTTATTTCCTGTTTTTTATCTCGTTTTGATACTGTTTTTTGTATTCGATGTTTTTTTTGATAAGATGGTTAACGAGTTGATATATATTGCCATTCCATTATTTGTAATGCATTTGTATTACGTAACGTTAGGGAGAAAAAAATACCTCGAAATAAGAGAACTCTAAATGAATGGACACAACAAATCAATCATATAACTTTAACTCCATGGATATTATTCGTTTTATTTTCAAAAACAAGTGGCCCATTATTACGATTACGGTAATTGCTGCTATTGCATCGGTAATTGTTTCTTTGGTTATTACACCAAAATATAAATCGTCGGTTATTTTTTATCCTAAAACACAGGTTGCTGCTTCGCATGCATTAACTACCAGCGAATTGATTGACCCAGACGACCATATTATGAATTTTGGCGATGAGGAAGAGACCGAACAGTTGATTCAAACGCTGTATTCCGAAGATATTCGGTTTAAAATTATCGATCAATTTGATTTAATGCATCATTATCAAATTGATAAAGATGATGAATATCCGATGACTAAGCTACATGAAGAATATTCAGATAATATCCGGTTTAAACGCACCGAATATATGGCTGTTGAGATTGAAGTAATGGATACCGACCCTCAAATGGCAGCAGATATTGCCAATACCATTGCAGCCCTCCTGGATTCAACTCTTAATAAAATGCAAAACGATGTGGCTGTCGAGATACTTAAAGTGGTTGATAAGGAATATAAGCGCACAAAAGCGGAAGTTAAAGAACTGGAATCCGCGTTAAAAAAAGTACATCTGAAAAGCCCTGAATATGCCTCTTTGTCCTTGCAACTGGAGAATGAAAATAAGCGGCTCAGCGGGTTAAAATCAAAGCTGGCCGAAGCCCGTGTAAATGCAGATCAGCAATTACCACGTAAATTTATGGTAACCAAAGCCTATCCGGCCGAGAAAAAATCGTATCCTGTACGGTGGGTCATTTGTGCAGTTTCTACTATTTCCGCTTTTCTGTTTGCTGTTTTATTGATGCTATTTATCGAGCGGTACAAAGATTTATTGAAATTTAAATAATCCGTATCTTGCTAACGAGTAAAAACAAGATTCTTTTTTATGCTATTTCTATTTTTTTTGTGGCTGTAAACCTTTTTTTTATAGCTCAGGATATATACTATATGGCTTTTTTACCGGTTCTCCTGTTGTTTATTTTTGCCGGAGTATTTTCATTGGATAAGGTTTTGCTGGCTGTAGTATTTTTTACTCCCTTATCGGTGCGGTTAGATGATATCTTTCCTTCTATCCCGGTTAATTTGTATTTGCCTACCGAACCCTTGCTCATCGGGGTTTTGTTTTTATTTATTTGTAAATTGTTGCTCGACGGATATTTTGATAGAAAAATATTGGTTCATCCCTTATCGATTGCTATTTATATTAATTTGGGGTGGATTTTCCTTACCAGCTTTACCAGCACTATGCCACTGGTATCGTTTAAGTTTTTTTTATCCAGGCTTTGGTTTGTTATTCCCATGTATTTTCTGGCTACTCAGCTATTTAAAAACCAAAAAAACATCGAAAGGTTTCATTGGCTTTACATTTATGCGCTGGTGATAGTGATTGGCTATACCAACTATCGTCTTTCCGGTTATGGGCTGGATAACCAGAAGGCTTCGAACTGGGTGGTTTGGCCTTTTTTTAGCGATCATACCTCGTATGGTGCTATGCTGGTGATGTTTTTATTCCCCTTGTTTTATTTTTTAAAACGCAAAAGCGATGGTTTGCTGCAAAAAATATTTACAGCCATTTTGTTCCTTGTTTTTATTTTTGGTATTATCTTATCATACACACGTGCAGCCTGGTTAAGTTTATTTGCAGCTATAGGACTGTGGATCCTGATAAAGCTGCAGATAAAAATACGAACGGTTATCATTTCCGGATTAGTGGTTATAGGATTATTCTTTGTGCTTCAGCAAAATATTTTATGGAAGCTTGAAAAAAACGAGGCTGAATCTTCCGGCCAATTTTCCGAGCATCTACAGTCAATGGTAAATATCTCATCTGATGCATCGAACCTGGAACGGCTAAATCGTTGGAAGTGTGCTATCCGGATGTTTAAAGAAAAACCTTTTTTGGGCTGGGGCCCGGGAACCTATATGTTTCAGTATGCTCCTTTTCAGTTTTCGTACGACCGTACCATTATCAGTACTAATTTTGCTGATTTGGGAAATGCGCACAGCGAATACCTTGGGCCACTCTCCGAGTCGGGAGTTTTTGGTATGTTATCTATGATATTGGTTATTTTTATTGCTTTCCGTACCGGATACAAGGTATATCATCAAACGCAGTCGAAAGAAATAAAAGAGCTTACCCTTTATATCTTATTGGGGCTTTCAACGTATTTTATTCACGGGTTTTTAAATAATTTTCTCGATACCGATAAAGCATCGATTCCGGTATGGGGATTTATGGCCATGCTCGTAGCTTTGGATGTGTATCATAAAAAAGAGGTAAAAGAGTAGGTAGTAAGAGCATCCGGTAATTCGTTAAATTTTTTTGTTTTTGTTTATAGTATCCGTTTTATAATTAACTACATTATACACATCTATTTTGAAGGCTAAGTTATAAAGAGTAAAAGTAGCATGGATTATGATTAAAGAAAGTTAATATCAGACCCTTTAAACCTAAATTTTACTAAATCATCTTATATTTGTCATTTATTGCAGCTTATTATGCCGTTAAGCCTTCATCATATGATTGATTTATTGCTTTTAATTACCGGGTTGGCCGGCTCAATTGTTTTTATTTATGTAGCTTTTATATCGCTCAACGAAAAAGAATTTCGGGCATTCAGGGTTTCTGTATTATTATCGGTTGGCTGGCTTATTCCTTTTCTGTTGATTTATTTATATGATTTCCCTTTTAAGGAGACAATATCGTTGGTTTTACTGGCAGGAGTGTATTTGTTTTTCCTTTTGCTTTTATTGCCGGTAAATTCCAAAATTCAGGAACCGTTTCCTACACCTAAGCAGAAGCATGATGAGCGGGATGTTATGTTTTCAAGGAATGAACTTAAACCCGGGACCGCTTTATTTAAAGAATATTACACTAAAAATCCTAAAAAGAAAATCCCGGATGACAAGTTTAGAGCAAATCCCGGGCTACTTTCTTCGGACTCCATTCTATACCACCCGTATACTTTTGCTGCGGCCGATGCTAATTTTGAAACGATAGAGGCCTTAAAACTTTTTGTAGACGGAAAGGTGTCTGAAAAAAAGCAGAATGTAGATCCCAAAAAGATAAGTCGCTTCGTTAAAAGCTGGTTAAAAAAGCTGGGAGCCCATTCAATTGGAATTACACTATTAAAAGATTACCATTTATATTCGCATAAAGGACGTGGAGCGTTGTATGGTAAAGCAATCCAAAACAAACATCCCTACGCCATTGCTTTTACCGTTGAAATGGACCACGAAATGATGAAGTCAGCACCCAAAGGGTCAGCTGTTATGGAGTCTAGTCAGCAATACCTTAATTCGGGAACCATTGCCGTTCAACTTGCATCTTTTATCCGGAAATTAGGGTTTTCTGCCCGTGCCCATATTGATGGTAACTATGAATTGATTTGCCCGTTGGTTGCCAGCGATGCCGGGTTGGGAGAAATTGGCCGGATGGGACTTTTAATGACACCCAAATTGGGCCCAAGGGTAAGGGTTGCTGTTGTAACCACAGATATGCCTGTGATAATAGATAAAAAAAGAGATTATTCGTCCGTTATTGATTTTTGTAATATTTGTAAAAAGTGTGCTGATGCTTGTCCTTCGGCTTCAATATCTCACCAAAAAAGAAGTATATATGAAGGTGTTTTACGCTGGAAAATTAATTCTGAAAGGTGTTTTACATACTGGTCTGCCATTGGAACCGATTGTGGACGATGTATCGCCGTTTGTCCCTTTGCCCATCCCGATAACCTGATGCATAATACCATTCGTTGGGGAATTGGTAATTCATTCCTGTTCAGGCGTTTCGCCTTGTGGATGGATGATTTGTTTTATGGCCGCAAACCAAAATCTAAGCCTTTGCCTTTTTGGTTGGAACATGGAGTTTAACTTACCGTCGTTTCGCTGTAAAAAAAATCAGGGTCAACTATTTATTAAACCGACGTTTTTTTGTATAAACGAATTGTTTTAATTTCCTAATGGAATTGATTGCTTACTTGCCAAAAGAATTTTACTTTTATAGAGAAATAAACTCCCGGAACAGATGAAGCGATTTCGACTATCTATACTTTTTACCCTTTTGGCTACTGTTGCAGTATCTGCAAACACGCAAAGCGATACACTAACTCAATATACCAACGATACAGAAGCCCGACAAAATATTTTACATCTGATAGAGTTATCTGAAACGCATCGGAGCAAAAATCCTGATAAAGCATTGGCTTATGCGTTGTCAGCAATTAAAATCAGTAAAGAAACAGACAACTACGAATTATGGAATAAGGCGGAGTATCTAGCAGGCTTCGCACACTATGTTCAAAATGATTTTTCAGAAGCTATTCTGCATTTTGAAAAATCGCTTGAGTTGAGCAGAACGCACGATTTTACTGCAGGTGAGGCTGCTGCGCTTAATCGTATTGGGAATACATATCAGCTAATGGGTCAATATGAGCAGGCTTTAAAATTTTACCAGGAAGCTTTAACCATAAATAAAAAGATTGAAAATAACCAGGAGATAGCCAGAAACCTTACCAACATGGGAAGTGTATACCGGTTGTTTGGAAATTATGAATTGGCGATTAATCAACATCTTGAGGCGTTAAATATATACGAAGGGCTCCAAAATAACGAAGGAATAGCGTGGTCGGCTTTAAATATTGCACGTTTATTTAAAATGATGAAAAATTATAACAAGAGTATAGATTATATTAACCAATCACTCGATATTTATCAACAAATAGAAGAAAAAAATCAGGTTCGTGTAGGTGTAACGCTCTGTTTAAAAGAGTTTGGCAATGTATATTACGAAATGGGCGATTTCGATAAAGCAGTTGAATACAGTAACAGAGTACTTGAAATGAATAAAAAGTCAGGTAATCAGTTGGGTGTAGCCAATTCATTAAGTACATTGGGAAAAATATATTTTGATGCCGGAGATTATCAGAAAGCCACAACCTATTTAAAGCGGTCAAAAACCTTAAAAGACTCCTTAAACGACCATACCGATACAGCGTTGCTTTTACGATATCTTGGCAAAATAAATTTAATCAATGGAAATTTGCACGAAGCAGGCACAGACTTAAAAAAAAGTCTTGATTTTGCCATTAAACAGCATTTAAAAGAAGATGTGAAAGAAGCTTATCTGGCTTTATCCGAACTTTATGAAAAAAAAGAGAATCATTCTAAAGCGCTCGAATATTATAAATTATACACCGGGTTAAAAGACAGTTTGAATAATCAGAAAATTAACGAATTGGAGTTGCAGTACGAGTTTGATAAAATGCAAAGGCAATTAGAATTTGAGCAA
>JAXHVS010000012.1:0-2748 GCA_034189025.1 Bacteroidota bacterium | reverse complement strand
GAGCAACAAGCAAGATTACAAAAGCAAAAAATATATACCTGGGTATTTGTTGGCGGATTTATTTTCTTATTTATTTTCTCGATTTTTATTTATAAAAGTTACCAGCGGAAGAAGAAAACAAATATCATACTTACCCGGCAGAAAAAAGAAATTGAAAACCAAAAGGATGAGATCGAAGCTCAACGCGATTTCGTAACCAAACAACGCGACCAGATTGCTCATCAAAACGAAATTATAACCGATAGTATTGAATATGCTAAAAGGATACAAAGTGCATTGTTACCGCAGGAAAATTATTTGGAAAAATTATTGCCAGAGCACTTTGTATTTATGAAACCGAAGAATATTGTCAGCGGGGATTTCTTTTGGGCAACCGAAAAGCAAAATAAAATTATTGTTACTGTGGCTGATTGCACAGGGCATGGTGTACCCGGAGCATTTATGAGTATGCTTGGTGTGGCTTTTTTAAACGAAATTGTAAATAATAGTTCAAATTTAAATCCAGGCCAGATACTTAACAATTTGCGTAATTATATTATCGAATCATTACACCAGGAATATGGCTATTCGGGCTCAAAGGACGGTATGGATATGGCCTTAATTTCAATGGATAAAAAAACACAGATCATGGAATATGCCGGAGCTTATAATTCGGTATTTATTATTCGAAACGGAGAATTGCACGAAATCAAAGGCGATAAAATGCCCATTGGTATCCATGCCGTTAAAATGGATAAAGAATTTACCAATCACCAATTTAAGCTTCATGAAGATGACATGATTTATCTGTTTTCTGATGGATATGTTGACCAATTTGGTGGCAAAGACGGAATGAAATTAAAAACGAAGCCTTTTAAAGAGCTTTTAATGAAAATATCTGACAAACCCATGGACAAACAACATAAAGCTCTCGAGAGTTATATGAAAAAATGGCAAGGTGATTATTCGCAGCTCGACGATATGACTGTTATGGGAATAAAGGTTTAATCCAAAATTGTCATTAGAAAATATCCTGATGGCAATTCGACTTAAAAAAACTAAACCATCAATAAAATTGAATAATATAATTTTCTAAGTCGGGGTTAACCCGTTATGGCTTTCGCCTGTTGTTATTTGTAGTTATAAAAAACTCCAAACGACAAATTCGGGTTTAATTCTCGTTTATTTCCTCAATCGCCTCCGAAACATTAATCACATAATCGGCCAGCTTTTCACTTTCTGATATTAAATCGTTATAGATGATGCCGGTTTGATAACTGTAGTCTTTTTTCTCAACACTTTTTAAATGTTCTTTTTTTAGCTTATTTCGGTAAAGATTTATTTCCTCTTCAATGTCCAATGCTTTGTTAATGTCAATCAGTTTATATCCTTTTTCCAGGTTCTGAATCATCTCAGCAAGAGCTTCGGATACCAGCGCAAACATCTTTTCAATATTTTGGGTTTGCTTTTCGCTGAATTTAACTTTCCAGTCACTTTTCCGCATAAGGGTTTTTCCCAGGTTAAAACAGCTATCGGCAATACTTTCAATGTCCGAAATTACCTTTAACATGGCTTTTATTCGCTTTGAGCCTTCTTTGCTCAGCTCTCCTTCCGAAACTTTGGTCAGGTATGTGGCAATCTCCACCTCCATACGGTCGCTGATGCCCTCGTATTTTTCTATTTTATTATAGCGCTTATTAAATTTTTTGTCGGATGTTTCGTGAAACATTTTTTCTACAAAATGGAACATTTTTTCCACTCTCTCGCCAAATACTGTAATTTCTTTTTTAGCTTGATGAATAGAAAGCTCCGATGTAGATAGCATTCCGGTATTGATATATTTGAGCCTGAACTCTTCGGTATCGTCGCGCATTGGCACCATTTTGGTTACAATGGATTGAATCATCCGTGTAAACCAAATAAATATCAGTGTGTTGGTAATATTAAACGAGGTATGGAAAATTGCCAGGGCTACAGGGATAGCATGGGCTGATTCATAGGGTGAGGCACCACCGCTTTCTGTTATAAACCAGTTAATCACCGAAAGGAAATGATTAAAAATCAGAGATACCCAAATTACCCCCAGAATATTAAATATCAGATGTGCACGAGCTGCTCTTTTGGCCGAAACATTGGCCACTGCAGCAGCAATGTTTGCCGTTACGGCAGTTCCAATATTTTCTCCTAAAACCATTGCCGCAGCAATATCAAAAGAGATCCAACCGTTGTTGCACATCACCAGCGTAAGGGCCATAGTGGCACTCGATGATTGGATAATGATTGTTAAAATGGTTCCAATGGCTAAAAATAATAAGTGTGATAAAACACCGTCAGAAGTGTAATTACTTAAAAAGGCCAATATTTCTGGATTGTTTTTAATGTCAGGAACAGAGGCTTTTAGAAAATCAAGGCCTAAAAAAACCATGGCAAAACCGATAATAAATTCCCCCCAGAATTTGTTTTTTTTAGTTTTTGAAAACAGTAGCGGAAAACTAATGCCTATCAAAGGGAGTGAGATAATACTTATATCAACCTTAAAACCTAAGAGCGAGATTAACCACGCCGTTACTGTTGTCCCGATATTAGCCCCCATAATTACTCCTATAGATTCCGATAATGCTAATAACCCGGCATTTACGAAACTTACCACCATTACCGTAGTTGCCGATGAGGACTGGATGAGGGTAGTAATTAAAAAACCAGTAAAAACACCTTTTACCGGATTTGATGTCATTTTTGCCAAAATATTTCGCATCTTATCGCCGGCTA
>JAXHVS010000119.1:48687-62780 GCA_034189025.1 Bacteroidota bacterium | reverse complement strand
ATTTTTATTTTTATTCGATTTAAATTAATATAAAATTTTTAACTTTGTAGCGTTAAAAAAGGAACAGTTTTGGGAAGAATTTTAGCCATTGATTATGGAAGGAAAAGAGTTGGTTTAGCTGTTACCGATCCATTACAAATGATCGCTAATTCATTAACTACAGTCCACGCTAAAGATATTTGGAATTTCTTATCGGATTATCTTAATAAAGAAACGGTCGATTGTATTGTAGTTGGTTATCCTAAACAAATGAACAATCAGGCATCAGAAGCTGTTCGATACATTAATCCGTTTGTAAAACGTTTACAAAAATTATATCCCGAAATGGATATTCAGTTAGTTGATGAACGATTTACATCAAAAATGGCACATCAAACCATGATTGATGCAGGATTAAGAAGAAAAGCAAGACAAAATAAAGCGTTGGTTGACACCATTAGTGCAACCATAATTTTACAATCATATTTAGAACAAAAATCAAAATTTTAAATCAATGATTTATCCAATAGCTATATATGGTTCTCCGGTTTTACGCAAGGTTGCGAAGGAAATTGATAAGGAGTATCCCAATTTAAATGAATTTATTGCAGATATGTGGGAAACAATGTATCATTCAGATGGCGTAGGTTTAGCTTCTCCTCAGGTTGGAAAATCTATTCGTTTATTTGTGATTGACGGAACACCCATGGAAGAAGATGACCCAACACTTAAAGATTTTAAAAAAGTGTTTATAAATCCACAAATTAAAGAAAGAGTAGAGGAAAATATTCTTTATTCAGAAGGATGTTTAAGTATTCCGCTTATTAGAGAAGAAGTGATGAGGCCCGTAAAAATTAGAATTGAATATTATGATGAAGATTTTAATTTTCACAATGAATGGTTTGATGGAGTTGCTGCTCGTATTATTCAGCACGAATACGATCATTTGGAAGGAATATTGTTTACCGATAAAGTAGCACCTATTAAAAAACGTTTATTAAAGCACAAATTACAAGCGATATCGAAAGGCAAATTTAGTGTTGATTATAAGTACAAACTTGCACGATAAGGTATTGCTCTATAAAATTATATACTAAAACCTTTGATGTCAACTTATCAAAGGTTTTTTTATATCTGTAATGTAATAAATATTTATTTTTTATTAACCTTCTATATGCCAGAAAAAAAGCATATTATATTCAAAATATTTTCGAATTTGTTATTTAAATTTTGGAGTTTTATGGTAAAGTGTGGTTATATTTGTTGAGCCTTTAACCATTTATTATTTATTTATAAAAAGATTTCTACAATGGAAGTTACTGTACATACCGCCGAACAATTAGGATTATTACCTGAAGAGTTTGATAAGATTAAAGAAATTATGGGGCGCACGCCTAATTTTACCGAATTAAGTATTTTTTCGGTGATGTGGTCGGAGCATGCATCTTATAAAAATTCAATTAAATGGTTAAAGACATTGCCCAGAACAGGGAAACAATTACTTGCAGAGGCTGGCCAGGAAAATGCCGGCTTAGTTGATATTGGGGATGGATTAGCTTGTGCTTTTAAAATCGAATCGCATAATCATCCGTCAGCTGTTGAACCATATCAAGGAGCTGCAACAGGAGTAGGAGGCATTAATCGCGATATTTTTACCATGGGAGCAAGGCCTGTAGCCCAATTAAACTCACTACGTTTTGGTGATATTCAATTAGATCGTACCAAATGGCATTTAAAAGGTGTGGTAAAAGGAATTGGAGATTATGGAAATGCTTTTGGGATTCCTGTTTTAGGTGGAGAAGTGTTTTTTGATAAATGTTATAATACGAATCCATTGATAAATGCCATGTCGGTTGGTATTATGAAAAAAGATGAAACTATTTCTGCTATTGCCAAAGGAGTTGGAAATCCTGTTTATATTGTAGGCTCATCTACCGGCAAAGATGGAATTCATGGAGCTACTTTTGCTTCGGCAGACTTAACCGAGAATTCAGCCGATGACTTGCCATCCGTTCAGGTAGGCGACCCATTTATGGAAAAATTACTGCTTGAAGCAACCCTTGAATTAAACAAAACAGGAACTGTTGTAGGAATGCAGGATATGGGTGCAGCAGGAATTATTTGTTCTACCTCTGAAATGTCTGAAAAAGGTGGACATGGAATGAAAATTAATTTAGATAAAGTGCCTTTGCGTCAGCAAGATATGTATCCCTTTGAAATATTGTTGTCCGAATCACAGGAACGGATGCTGGTTGTTGTTGAAAAAGGGAAAGAGGCTGAGGTTGAACAAATCTTTAAAAAATGGGATTTAAATTGTGCCATTATTGGTGAAGTTATTGCCGAAGACCGACTTTATTTCTATATGCATGATGAATTGGTTGCAGATGTTCCTGCATCTTCTTTAGTCCTTGGTGGTGGTGCTCCTGTATATGAACGCGAATATAAAGAACCTGCTTATTTCAAAGAGTATAAGAAATTTAATATTGAGGATGTCCCCGAACCACAAAACTATAAAGAGGTAGCCCTCGAAATGATTAAAAATCCTAATATCGCCTCAAAACGTTGGGTTATTGAACAGTACGATACGATGGTTGGTACTGGAAATATGAGCACTAATTTCCCTGCCGATGCAGGTATTTATAATATTAAAGGGACAAACAGAGCATTGGCCATGACTGTTGATTGCAATTCACGCTATGTAAATGCTGACCCTGAAAAAGGAACTGCTATAGCAGTAGCCGAAGCTGCCCGGAATATTGTTTGTTCGGGGGGTGTTCCGTTGGCTGTTACCAACTGCTTAAATTTTGGAAATCCATATAATCCTGAGGTTTATTGGCAATTTGTGCATGCAATTAAAGGGATGGCCCATGCCTGCAAAAAATTTAACACCCCGGTTACAGGCGGTAATGTTAGCTTTTATAATCAAATGCAGGTTAAAGGAAAAATTGTTCCCGTATTCCCAACACCAACTATTGGAATGATTGGTTTGATTGAAGATAATAACGATCAGATGAGTATTGCTTTTAAGAATAAAGGAGATATGATTTACTTAATTGGTAAATCAAAGGAAGATATTAATTCTTCTGAATATCTTTATGCATATCATAAGATCGAAAAATCACCCGCTCCTCATTTTGACGTGGAAGAAGAACATCAGGTACAGACAGCCATTCAAAAATTGATTAAAAAAAATCTTATTTTATCAGCACATGATGTTTCGGATGGTGGACTTTTTATTACATTAGTAGAAAGCGCAATGGTTAAAGGGTTTGGGTTTGATGTTACCACTGATGCCGAAGTAAGAAAAGATGCCTTTTTGTTTGGCGAATCGCAAAGCCGGGTGGTTGTTTCTGTTTCTCCAACCAACGAAGATCATTTTATTGATTTTATGGTTGAACAAAAAATTCCATTTTCTGCCCTGGGGCATGTTACTAAATCAGAATTTAGAATTGATGATAACTCTTACGGTTTTGTTTACGATATAAAAAAATTGTATGATAATGCAGTTGAAGAACTGCTTACTGAAGAGAAATAGACGTGGCCAAACCATATAAAAATCAACAAACGGGAAAAAAAGAGCAAGTAGCTCTTATGTTTAACAATATTGCCCAACGATACGATTTTTTAAATCATCTTTTATCATTAGGGATTGATAAAATTTGGCGAAAAAAAGCAATAAAACGTCTTTCTGATATAAAACAAAACCCAATATTGCTGGATATTGCTTGTGGTACAGGCGATTTAGCTATTGAGGCATTAAAGCTAAACCCCCAAAAAATTATTGGCATTGATATCTCTTCCGAGATGTTGAAAATAGGGCAACATAAGATAAAACAAAAAAAATGTAGCCATATTATTCAATTACAAAAGGGAGATGCTGAAAATATTCCATTTGATGACAATTTTTTTGATGGCATTACTGTTGCTTTTGGTGTGCGAAATTTCGAAAATCTTTCAAAAGGGTTAATCGAAATGCTCCGTGTTTTAAAACCAGGAGGAAATGTTGTGATTCTTGAATTTTCTAAACCCACTCTATTTCCTGTAAAACAGATTTATCAATTTTATTTTAATGTTATACTTCCGGTTATAGGTAAATTTTTTTCAAAAGATCACTCAGCCTATACTTATTTACCCGAATCCGTAAAATGTTTTCCTGAGCAGGGGCAATTTATTAAAGAAATGGAAAAAGCAGGTTTTTCTCAAAGTAATTATAAATCGCTTACTTTTGGTATTGCTACTATTTATTATGCTAAAAAAAATGAAAAATAAAAAATGTAATATATTAACGTAATTGTTCGTTTACTTATACTATGCGAAAAACTTTTTTAGTTATATTCCTTTTAATTCTTGGTTATTCAGCCTCCGCCCAAAAAGAAATTATTCTTAATTACCAGGAAGTTGATTATAAGAAAATCCATTTTGGGTTTACGGTAGGTTTTAATACCATGGATTTTAAATTTACACCTACCATGAATACTTATGGAGTTGATTCGGCAGTGTTAGTTCCTGAAATTAATAAGTTAGTACCCGGTTTTCATGTAGCCATTGTTTCCAGTTTAAAAATAAACGATTATTTTGATTTAAGATTTCTCCCAGGCATATCATTGGGACAGCGGAATATATTATTTTATGATGAAAACAATCAAATTGATTCGGAGATGAAGATCGAATCTACTTTTATTGATATCCCATTTTTAATAAAATATAAAGCAACCAGAATAAACAACACCAGGCCTTATTTGATTGGTGGAATAGATATTCGTCGTGATATGGCAAGAAATAAAGAGTTTAACGAGGATGAAGATATATATATCAAACTAAAACCACTGGATTTTTATTATGAGATTGGTTTTGGATTTGATTTTTATCTTGCCTATTTTAAATTTTCTACCGAAATAAAATATTCAGTTGGAACATTAAATGTTGTTTCTTCCGATGCTTCTGAAGATTTTCCTCAATATGCAAACGCGATTGAAAAATTAAACTCTAGAATGTTTATGATATCTTTCCACTTTGAATAAGTTAAAAATGTCTTCTTCTAAATTCAGAACAGACAATAGCTGTTGCTGTAGAAAGATTTAACGATTCGGTGGTTTTCTTTGTTTCTGGATAATTGGGGATAAAAAGTTTTTGCTGAATAAACGGTTCCCATTGTTGAGAAATACCATGTGATTCACTTCCCATCATAATAAAACCTTTTTGGCTTAAGGGTTCATGATAAATATTTTTGCCTTTTAAAAAGGTTCCGTAAATGATAAAATCATTATCATCAGAAAAATTGCGCAATAATTCTTGAAAATCAATATAGTGAACATTGACTCTAAAAATTGCCCCCATAGATGCTTGCACAACTTTGGGATTATATAAATCAACACTTTCTTTTGTACAAAAAATATTTTTTATGCCAAACCAATCGGCAATTCTAATAATAGTTCCTAAATTTCCAGGGTCATTCACATTGTCGAGCAAAATATTTAGTTGTTGAGCAATTTCTGTTTTGTTGTATTTTATTTCTGGAATCTTTATCGTAGCTAATACTTTGTTTGGGGTGCTTAAGGCACTAATCTTTTTAAGCTCTTCGTTAGTAATTAAGTAACTGTGAATTGATTTTTTATCTATAATCTGCTGATGTTGTCCTAGCCATTCAGTAGTGGCGAAAATGTTTAATATTTCAGCATTTGATATTAAAAGTTCATCAACTAATTTTTCACCTTCAGCAAAAAATATTTGATGAGCATCTCTGTATTTCTTTTTTTTAATGGAATTAATGAATTTAATCTTATTTTTGCTAAGCATGTATTAATTGATATTATTGCAAAATTTGTGTAAATATATAACATTGAAAAAACTTAAACGATCAAATAAAGTAAAAAGAGGTAATAATGTTTTTGCATTATTAGTACTTTTTTTATTTTTCTTTGCTTCATGTAGCCCGGTAAAATATGTTCCTGAAGATAAATATCTTTTAGATCGATATAAAGTTAAAGTTGAAAAAGGAACAGCCGAAAAAGAAAAAATAAAAAAAGATGAATTAGAATCCTTCGTTAGGCAAAAACCCAACAAAAGAGTATTGGGTATCAGATTTCATCTTGGTTTATATAACCTTTCACGGAAAAATAAAGAAAAAGGATTAAGTGGTTGGTTAAGGCGTATAGGCGAAGAACCCGTTATTTATGATGATTTTCTTATCGATAAATCTGCAACACAAATAAAATCTTACCTTAACAATAAAGGATATTATAATTCTGTTGTTTCAGATACTGCCATATTTAAACGTCAGCGTGCCAGGGTTTTATATCGTGTAAGGATAAACAGGCCCTATAAAATTAAGCGTTTAACCTATAATATTCAAGATTCGTTAATTGAACCATTAATATTAAAAGATACTATTAATTCCTTAATTACTAAAGGCGAAAATTTTGATTTAGACTTATTGCAAGAGGAAAGAAAAAGAATTGAAACTTATTTGAAAAATCAAGGTTATTATAAATTCACGAAAGAATTTATTTTTTTTCAGGCAGACAGCTCAGCGAAAAATCGAGAAGTTTCTCTTGTTCTCAACCTTAAAAAAAACCAGGAGTTAGACGAAAACAGAAATCCTGTTGATAAAAATCATCAAAAGTACAGGATTAATAAAGTGTACGTTTTTACAAATTATAATCAGAAAGAGGCCTTAGCTCAGAAAGAAAAATACTTTTCGGATCTTGATACTACCTATTTAAATGGTATTTATTTTATTAATAAAGGAGAAGACCCCTTAAAAAAGAAAGTTTTTTTACATGCCAATTTTATTCAAGAAGGCGATTATTACTCTTTGTATAATGTTAACAAAACTTATCAGCATCTAAATTCGTTACGCTTATTTCGAGTCATTAATATTCAATTTAAAGAAACCCAAAGAGATAGTTTGATATTGCAAGATAGTAGTTCCTCAGGCCTTTTAGATTGTAATATTCAATTAACAAAGCATTATTTACAATCTTATACCGTTGAGTTGGAAGGAACAAACTCTTATGGGAATATTGGCGTTGGTGGAAATTTCTTGTATCAACATAAGAGTTTATTTGGAGGTGCCGAGATAACCGACTTTAAGATTAATGGTTCAATAGAAGCACTAGATACTTCTGTTGTTGGAATAAGCCGTATTAATAATGCCGTTGAGCTTGGTGGCGATATTACCATGCGCATTCCCAAGTTTATGCTCCCGGTTTTTAAAGCCGAAAAGTTTAGTAAAAAATATAGCCCAAAAACACAAATTTCTATTGGTTATAACTTTCAGGACAGGCTAGAATATCGAAGAACAGTTGCAAACCTTTCTTATGGTTATAATTGGGATGGGAATAAATACCTGAAACATAATGTTAAATTAGTTGAGTTAAATGCTGTAAAAATACCTTATGCTTCTGAAACATTTAGGAATTTTATTGATTCAACATATTTACGAAGTAGTTACGAAAATCATTTAGTTTCTGTTAGTAGTTATAGTTTGGTGTTTAATAACCAGGATATTAAAAAAAACAGAGATTTTTATTTTTTAAGAATGAATACTGAAATTTCCGGGAATATTTTATCGGCTTATAGCGAATTAACTAATGCTCCTATAGTTAATGGCAGTTATGAGATTTTTGGTGTTCCTTTTTCTCAATATGTAAAATTTGATTTAGATTTTCGGTATTATGATATTAAAACCCAATCAAACAGTTTTGCTTATAGAATATTTGCAGGTGTGGGTATTCCATACGGTAATTCACAATCTCTACCTTTTGAAAAGATGTATTTCTCTGGTGGAGCTAATAGTATCAGAGCCTGGAATGTACGTAGTTTAGGGCCGGGCTCATATTCAGGGAAAACTTTTACACGATTCCCAAATCAAAGCGGAGATATTAAATTAGAAGCAAATGCTGAATTTCGATTTAAGTTATTATGGATTTTAGAAGGAGCTTTATTTATTGATGCAGGAAACATTTGGTACTTAAAATCTGATGAATTTGAAGGTGGTTTGTTCAGAAGTGACGAATTTTATAAAGAATTTGCCGTAGGCTCCGGATTTGGAATTCGTTTTAATCTTTCCTTTTTTGTTTTTCGATTAGATTTAGGAGTTAAACTAAGAGACCCTGCCTTAATGGAGGGTAATCGTTGGATTGTAGGTAACAGAAGTTTAAATTGGCAAAACGATTTTACAATTAACATTGGTATTGGTTACCCATTCTAAAATTGTTTTTCACGAACCCAAAGCCTAATTATATCAATTTATTTTTTTAAATTTGTAGGAGTTATAATCATTAAAATCCAAAACATTATGGCATATAATAAAATTGTAGAACTATTAGGAGATAAAGCCGATTACCTTTTGAATCATAAATGTCAAACCGTTGACAAAAGTCAGTTACACCTACCTGGCCCTGATTTTGTTGATAGGGTTGTATACCATTCTAATCGTTCGCCTCAAGTAATGGCTACTATGCAACAGATTTTTAATCATGGCCGTTTAAGCGGTACTGGATATATGTCTGTTCTTCCGGTTGACCAGGGGATTGAGCATACTGCTGGTTCATCCTTTGCTCCCAATCCAATATATTTCGATCCGGAAAATATTGTAAAACTTGCTATTGATGGAGGATGTAATGCAGTAGCTTCAACTTTTGGAGTATTAGCTTCTGTTTCTAGAAGATATGCACACAAAATCCCATTTATTGTAAAAATTAATCACAACGAATTAATGACCTATCCTACAAAATATGATCAAATTTTATTTGGGACAGTTGAAGAAGCTTGGAATCTTGGAGCAAAAGCAATTGGTGCAACCATATATTTTGGATCACAGGAGTCAAACCGTCAAATTATTGAAATCGCCGAAGCCTTTGAAAGAGCACATGAATTAGGTATGGCAACAGTACTATGGTGTTACTTACGAAACGCTGACTTCAAAAAAGAAGGTGTTGATTACCATACCTCTGCCGATATGACCAGTCAGGCAAATCACTTAGGAGTAACCATACAGGCTGATATTATTAAACAAAAACTGCCAACGCTGAATGGTGGTTTTAAAGAAATAAATTTTGCTAAAACACATGACAAAGTTTATAAAGAACTGACAACAGATCATCCAATAGATTTAACCCGATACCAGGTTGTTAATAATTATATGGGACGTTCGGGATTAATTAATTCAGGGGGAGCATCATCTGGAAAGTCTGATTTATCTGAAGCAGTACAAACGGCTGTTATCAATAAACGTGCCGGAGGGATGGGATTAATTTCTGGACGAAAAGCATTCCAACGCCCAATGAAAGAAGGTGTTGAGTTGCTAAATGCAATTCAGGATGTATATTTAGCAAAAGAAATTGATATTGCTTAATTTTTTTATCTTTTATTAATATTAAGACAGAGATTTTTTCTCTGTCTTTTTTTTGTGCTTACATCAACTATTTTTTTTGCAAATCGAGTCAATTTTTGTAAAATTGCTAAGCTTTTTACATTTATAATTAAACATTAAAAAAGAACATGGCAGAATTTGATTTTTCTAATAGGGATAGCTTCGGAAGTAAATTTGGAGCTATTGCAGCAGCCGCAGGGTCGGCAATTGGTTTAGGAAATATTTGGCGATTTCCATATGTGGTTGGCGAAAATGGAGGAGGTGCATTTTTATTTATTTATCTCGCTTTTATTTTTGCTATTGGTATTCCGGTAATGTTGTCAGAGTTTACTATTGGAAGAAGAGCACAACGAAACCCATTTGGTGCTTTTCGCAAATTAGCACCAGGAAAACCGTGGTATTTGGTGGGTTTAATGGGTGTTGTTGCTGCTTTTATGATTTTGGCATTCTACACCGCTGTAGCAGGATGGACTTTAGAATATATCTATCAGTCAATAGTTAACGGATTTGCAGGAAAATCTTCCGCTGATCTTGGCCAAATGTTTGATTCTTTCCGCGAAAGCTCATTCCGCCCCATTCTTTGGTTTGCTATTTTTATGTTTATGACATCATGGATTGTAATTTCCGGCGTAAAAAACGGAATCGAAAAATATGCTAAAATACTTATGCCTATTTTATTATTATTGATTATAATCTTATGTATACGTTCGGTTACGTTGCCAGGAGCTAAAGATGGTTTGTTGTTTTTATTTAAACCCGATTTTTCAAAAATAACAGGAAATACTATTCTCGAAGCACTTGGACAGGCCTTCTTTTCATTAAGTATAGGTATGGGAACATTAATAACTTATGGTTCTTATATTAGTAAAAAAGATAATTTAGCTAATACAGCCGTTAGTGTATCGCTAACGGATACACTTATAGCCATAATGGCAGGAATAGCTATTTTTCCTGCCGTATTTGCTTTTGGTATTGCTCCGGAATCAGGCGAAGGTTTAGTTTACCGTACACTTCCTAATATTTTTCAACAAATGCCCGGAGGATATTATTTTTCCTTATTGTTTTTTGTTCTTTTGGGTGTTGCAGCACTTACATCAACCATTTCTGTTTTAGAAGTTATTGTGGCTTATTTTGCAGAAGAATTAAACATGACTCGAAAAAAAGCAACGATTTTAGCAAGTTTATCGGTATCTGTTTTAGGATTGATGGCCGTTATGTCTTGGGGTACTTTGGCAGATTTTAAAATCTTTGGTAAACATGTTTTTGGAATTCTTGATTTTACCTCTGCAAATATTTTGTTGCCTCTTGGAGGATTACTCATTGTGCTTTTTGTTGGTTGGTATCTTGGTAAATCAAAAACCAAAGATGAACTTTCAAATCAGGGAACACTAAAAGCAAAATATTTAAATTTATTTATGTTTTTGGTTAAATTTATTGCACCAATAGCTATTGCAATGGTATTTTTAAATGGTATAGGAATTTTAAAATTCTGACAAACGGAACTTTATGGCTGGAAGAAGGCTAAAAGAATATTTTTCATTTACAAAAAAAGAGCGCAATGGTATCATTGTGCTCCTTTTTTTACTTGTAACCCTTGTTATTGCAGAAAAATGTATTGATTTTTCTTCGGATAAAGAAATCTCATTGATGACTGAAGATTATAGAAAAAAAATTACTGAATTTGAAAAATCTTTGGAAGAAGAATCTTTTAAAACGAAACAAAAGAAAAATAATCAAGTCTATTCATCAAAAAAAAAGGCACATGAAAACCAATGGATAATCCCTGATTCTCTTTTTTATTTCGATCCGAATACTGTTACAGAAAGACAGCTAAAAAAATTAGGGCTAAGTGAAAAGCAAATATCAACATTTATTAACTATAGAATTGCTGGTGGAGATTTTAAAATCTCAACCGACCTATTAAAAATATACGGAATAAAAGAGGAACAGTTTAGTATCCTTGAGCCATATATTTTTATAGCTAAAAAAGAAAAGAAAATAAAAAAACAGGATAATGATTATACAAAAGATTTTACTTCAATTATTATTTCTCTAAATTCATGCTCTGCAGATAGTTTAGAATTAATTTATGGAATAGGGCCAGCGTATGCTGAACGTATTATAAAATATAGAGAATTGCTGGGTGGTTATTATCATACATCGCAATTACATGAAGTGTATGGTTTAGATTCAGTTTTGATTGCCAGCATTGAAGATCAATTAATAATTGATACCAGTTTTATTTGTAAAATTAATATTAATGAGGCAGAATTTGCTGACCTAATAAAACATCCCTATTTAAATAAATACCAAACTCAATCAATTCTAAAATTCAGAGAATTACAGGGCGGATTTAATGATATTAAAGAATTAGTAGATTACAATCTTTTGCCCGAAAATATTTTTCAAAAAATTAAACCATATCTGGAAAAATAATAAATATATTTTTCTTGATATTTGATGTGAATAGTTGTATATTTATTGATAAATAAAATTCAATTTCTATTTTTAAAGAAACTACTATACTATTACTACATTTTTCGAAAAAGATGTTTTTTTTAATTTTTTTTGTAGTTTTTTTTGAAAAGTGAATTTTAAATTAATATTTTTGCGGCTCAATAAAAAATAAGGATAAAATAATTATGATAGTAGTACCATTAAAAGAAGGTGAAAATATCGAAAGAGCTTTAAAAAAGTTTAAAAGAAAGTTCGAAAAAACAGGTGTTGTTAAAGAATTAAGAGAGCGTCAGGCATTTACTAAGCCTTCTGTTAAAAAAAGAGAACAGAAGAAGAAAGCTATCTACATTCAAAAAATGCAGCAAAACGAAGAATAGCAGATATAGGGTAGGTGTATAATACCATTGTGGTATTTTATTTCTATTTAATTTTTAAGCAAAACCCTATATGTACATAAATCTTTTTCTAAAATACTTACATACCGAAAGGCGATTTTCAAAGCATACCATTCGTTCTTACGAGAATGATATTAGACATTTTAATACATTTATTACTAAATCTGGTTATAAGGGCGAAATACAGAACGCAAATGAAAAAATTATTCGGTCATGGATTGTAAGTATGATGGAAAAAGGTTTTTCTTCTTTAACCATTAAACGTAAAATTTCTACCTTAAAAACTTTTTATAAGTTTCTTATCAGAGAAGGCTATATAACCATTAATCCAATGGATAAAGTTACCTCACCAAAACCATCCAAAAAAATTCCAACTTTTGTAGATGAACAGCATATTAATAATTTGCTCGATGACTTTTCATTTGGTGATGATTTTTCCGGGATACGAAATAAAACAATCATAGAAATGTTTTATAATACAGGGATGCGATTATCTGAGTTAATCGAACTAAATATAGCAGATGTAAATTTAATTGAAGGAACATTAAAAGTGCTGGGAAAAAGAAATAAAGAACGCATTATTCCCATCCATCAAAGCTTTGTTAATTCATTAGAGCAATATTTAAAAGCAAAAAATGCTCAATATCCTTCTCTTCAACATAATTATTTTTTTGTTACCGATAAAGGAAACAAATTGTACGAAAAATTTGTATATAGAATTGTAAACAAGTATCTAAAATTTGTTTCAACTATAGAAAAGAAAAGCCCGCATATTTTACGACATACTTTTGCAACGCATTTGTTAAACAGAGGAGCAGATTTAAATGCTATAAAAGAACTTTTGGGGCATGCAAATCTTTCTGCAACACAGGTTTATACCCATAATACTTTTGAAAAATTAAAATCTATTTATAAACAAGCTCATCCCAGAGCATAAAATTTAATGGAGGAATCATTATGGACATTAACATTCATTCGATTCATTTTGATGCTGATAAAAAGCTTATCAATTTTATTGAAAACAAAGTAAATAAATTGATTCAATATTATGATAATATTATTGGTGCTGAAGTTTTTTTACGATTGGAAAATGATCAAAGTACTGAAAATAAGGTTGCAGAAATTCGATTAGATATTCCAGGAAGTGATATTTTTGCCAAAAAACGGACAAAAAGTTTTGAAGAGTCTATTGATAATGTCATTGAAGCATTACGAAAGCAAATTACTAAACATAAAGAAAAACAAAGAGGGCAATAATTTTTTTCTTTTAAATATAAGAAAATAAGCGTATTTTTTTTTGTGTTGTAAATAAAATATTCATACATTTGCGAACCGATTTTGGAAATGTTTCTAAAATCGGCGTTCTTTTATTTGCCGATGTAGCTCAGTTGGTCAGAGCAGCTGATTTGTAATCAGCAGGTCGGGGGTTCGAATCCGTCCATCGGCTCAACGTATTGAAAAACATTATTGTTGGGGAGATACCAAAGTGGCCAACTGGGGCAGACTGTAAATCTGCTGGCGCACGCCTTCGTAGGTTCGAATCCTGCTCTCCCCACTTTGTTCTACGAAACATTTGCGTAGTAGAACATCCGAGCTAAGCAATAAGTGCATTACGTACCTTTGCTGAACCAGCCGGCAGGCTGGATTTTGGAGAACAAGCGGGAGTAGCTCAGTTGGTAGAGCATTAGCCTTCCAAGCTAAGGGTCGCGGATTCGAGTTCCGTCTCCCGCTCTATTCCTTGCCGATGTAGCTCAGGGGTAGAGCGCTTCCTTGGTAAGGAAGAGGTCATGGGTTCAATTCCCATCATTGGCTCAAACAGTAAATGAATGTTCTTAATAAATGTATAAGTTGAAATAAAGAACACTAATAATAAAATTATTATCATG
>JAXHVS010000119.1:4061-48587 GCA_034189025.1 Bacteroidota bacterium | reverse complement strand
CTTCCTTGGTAAGGAAGAGGTCATGGGTTCAATTCCCATCATTGGCTCAAACAGTAAATGAATGTTCTTAATAAATGTATAAGTTGAAATAAAGAACACTAATAATAAAATTATTATCATGAGTTCATCCCGATAGCTATCGGGACACATCATTGGCTCAAACAGTAAATGAATGTTCTTAATAAATGTATAAGTTGAAATAAAGAACACTAATAATAAAATTATTATCATGGGTTCATCCCGATAGCTATCGGGACCCATCATTGGCTCAAAAAAGTAAATTGTTTTATTATAAATTATCTAATTATCTAATATTTGGAGTTATGGCTAAAGAAAAATTTGATAGGTCGAAAGAGCACGTTAATATTGGTACTATCGGACATGTCGATCACGGAAAAACTACTTTGACAGCTGCTATTACAAAAGTACTGTTTGACAAAGGACTTTCTGAAATGAGAAGTTTTGATTCAATCGACAATGCTCCTGAAGAAAAAGAAAGAGGTATTACTATTAACTCAGCTCACGTTGAGTATCAGACTGAAAAACGTCACTATGCACACGTTGACTGTCCAGGTCACGCCGACTATGTTAAAAACATGGTAACTGGTGCTGCACAAATGGACGGAGCAATCCTTGTTGTTGCTGGTACCGATGGTCCAATGCCGCAAACAAGAGAGCATATCCTGTTGGCACGTCAGGTAAACGTACCTAAAATCGTTACTTTTTTAAATAAAGTTGATTTAGTGGACGATCCTGAATTGTTAGAACTTGTTGAAATGGAAGTTCGTGAACTTCTTGATTTCTATGAATTTGATGGAGAAAATGCTCCAGTAGTTCATGGTTCTGCTTTAGGTGCTTTAAATGGTGAAGAAAAGTGGGTTGAGAAAATTATGGAATTAATGAATTATGTTGATGAATATATTCCTGTCCCTCCACGCGATAAAGAAAAACCATTTTTAATGCCTGTTGAGGACGTATTCTCAATTACAGGACGTGGTACAGTTGCTACCGGAAGAATTGAAACTGGAGTAGTAAATACTGGTGATGAGCTTGCAATGATTGGTTTAGGTGCTGAAGGACGTAAAACCGTTTGTACTGGTGTTGAAATGTTCCGTAAAATTCTTGATACTGGTGAAGCTGGTGATAACGTAGGGTTATTATTACGTGGTGTTGATAAAAAAGAGATTAAGAGAGGTATGGTTCTTGCTAAACCAGGTTCTATTACTCCACATACTAAGTTCAAAGCTGAGGTTTATGTATTGAAAAAAGAAGAAGGTGGACGTCACACACCATTCCATAATAATTATCGTCCTCAGTTTTATTTAAGAACACTTGACGTAACCGGTGAAATTCAACTTCCAGAAGGAACAGAAATGGTAATGCCTGGTGATAACGTTACAATTACAGTAAACTTGATTTACCCTGTTGCTATTAACCAAGGATTACGTTTTGCTATTCGCGAAGGTGGTAGAACCGTAGGTGCAGGACAGGTAACTGAAATTATTGAGTAATTCAATATATTAATAAGTGATTCGAAAGAAAACGAATCACTTATTAAATTACGGGTGTAGCTCAGCTGGTAGAGCAGTGGTCTCCAAAACCAAAGGTCGTGAGTTCGAATCTTACCACCCGTGCAAAATTATAATCGTATATCATGAAACTTAAATTATACTTTCAAGAAGCATTTAATGAGTTAATACATAAAGTATCCTGGCCAACATGGCCGGATTTGCAAAATAGTGCAATTGTAGTAATGGTTGCTTCCTTAATCATCGCACTTATTATATTTGTGATGGATTATAGTTTTCAAAATTTGATGGACTTAATTTACAGTATGTTTTATTAATCTGAAAAGGGATAATGACTGAAGTTGTTAAGAAGTGGTATGTTCTCCGTGCTATTGGTGGGAAAGAAAAGAAAGTGAAAGAATATATTGAAAGTGAAATTTCAAGACTCAATATGCAAGAGTATATTTCTCAGGTGTTAATTCCAACAGAAAAAGTTTACCAAATCAGAAATGGGAAAAAAATTAGTAAAGAAAGAAATTTTTTCCCTGGTTACGTTCTGATTGAAGCGGCTTTGGTTGGAGAGATTGCACACCTCCTGAAAAATATACCTAATGTCATAGGCTTCCTTGAGTCTGAGGGTGACAACCCAACTCCACTTCGTCAGTCAGAAGTGAATCGTATACTTGGTAAAGTCGACGAACTTGCAGAGAGCGATGAAGAAATCAATGTTCCTTTTTATGTTGGTGAAACTGTAAAAGTCATTGATGGCCCATTTAACAGTTTTAATGGTGTTATCGAAGAAGTGAATGAAGAGAAGAAAAAACTGAAGGTGATGGTGAAGATTTTTGGTAGAAAAACACCATTAGAATTAAGTTTTATGCAGGTCGAAAAAGAGTAAATTTTTAAGTAGAAAAACTAAATTATGGCTAAAGAAGTTGCTGGATTAATTAAATTACAGATCCGAGGTGGCGCAGCAAATCCATCTCCACCTGTAGGCCCTGCATTGGGTGCTAAAGGTGTGAATATTATGGAGTTTTGTAAACAGTTCAATGCAAGAACACAGGATCGTGCCGGTAAGGTTATTCCTGTAGTTATTACTGTTTATTCTGACAAGTCTTTCGATTTTGTTACAAAAACTCCTCCCGTAGCAGTTCAACTGTTAGAAATGACTAAATTAAAATCCGGATCACCCGAATCAAACAGAACAAAAGTTGCTTCTGTTTCTTGGGACCAGGTAAAAACAATTGCCGAAGAAAAGATGAAGGATTTGAATGCATTTACAGTTGAATCAGCAATGAGAATGGTTGCTGGTACTGCCAGAAGTATGGGAATCACAATTAAAGGTAAATTCCCAGGTAAAGAATAAACAATAATATTTCGAAAGAAGTTATGACAAAACTTACTAAAAATAAGAAGATTGCCCTTGAAAAAATCGAAATTGGTAAAAATTATACCCTTGACGAGGCGACAAAATTAGTGAAAGAAATTTCAACAACTAAATTTGATGCTTCCGTTGATCTTAATGTGCGATTGGGTGTTGATCCACGTAAATCAAATCAAATGGTTAGAGGTGTAGTAACATTACCTCATGGCACAGGAAAAACATTAAAAGTTTTGGCCCTTGTAACCCCTGATAAGGAAGAAGAAGCAAAAGCTGCTGGTGCCGACTATGTTGGTTTAGACGAATATGTGGATAAAATCAAAGGTGGATGGACAGATATTGATGTAGTAATTACTATGCCTCCTGTAATGGCTAAAGTTGGACAATTAGGCCGTATTCTTGGCCCAAGAGGTTTAATGCCAAACCCAAAAACAGGTACGGTAACTATGGATGTAGGAAAGGCTATTGAAGAAGTTAAAAAAGGTAAAATTGACTTTAAGGTGGATAAGTATGGTATTATTCATTCGCCGATAGGTAAAGTATCTTTTGAGCCTAATAAATTAGCTGAAAATGCACGCGAATTTATGGCTACGGTTAATAAATTAAAACCGGCAGCAGCTAAAGGTACTTACATTCTTAGCCTTTACATTTCAAGTACAATGAGTCCTGGTATTAAAATTGACCCAAAATCTGTTTAAGTCCAATTTCGACAATTCAGAGTAAAAAATATTGATTATGAAACGTGAAGAAAAAGAGATCATTGTTAACAACCTGGTTGAACAATTAAATAATTCAACTCATTTTTATGTAACAGATACCAGCGAATTAGATGCTGAAAGTACAAGTTTGTTACGACGAAAATGTTTTGAAAATAATATTCAAATGTTGGTTGTTAAGAATACCCTTCTTAAAAGAGCATTAGATAAATCTGAATTTCAGGTAGATGAACTTTATGATGTTTTGAAGGGGCCAACAGCAATAATGTTTACTGAAACCGGAAATGTTCCAGCTAAAATGATCAAAGAATTTCGTAAGAAATTTGAAAAACCTATCATCAAAGCAGCTTATGTTGAAGAGTCTGTTTATTTGAGCGACGATCAATTAGAAACACTAGTAAACATTAAATCTAAAGAAGAATTACTAGGTGATCTTATTGGATTATTACAATCTCCAATGAAGAATGTAATTTCTCAATTAAAATCAGGTGGTAATACCCTGACAGGTGTTTTAGAAACACTTTCAAATAAAAGTGAATAAAAAAAAGTAGTAATATTAAATTTAAAAAAATAAGTAAAAATGGCAGATTTAAAAGCGCTTGCAGAAGAGTTAGTTAACTTAACTGTAAAAGATGTTAATGAGTTAGCAGACATATTAAAAGAAGAATATGGAATCGAACCTGCAGCTGCAGCAGTTGCTGTAGCAGGCCCTGCAGCTGGTGGAGAAGCTGGTGGAGAAGCTGAAAAAACTGAATTTGATATAGTTTTAAAAGCTCCAGGAGGTGCTAAATTACAAATCGTTAAATTAGTTAAAGAATTAACTGGTTTAGGATTAAAAGAAGCTAAAGAAGTAGTAGATAGCGCACCAAAAGCTATTAAAGAAGGCGTTTCCAAAGAAGAAGCTGAATCATTAAAACAACAATTAGAAGAAGCGGGAGCAGAAGTTGAACTTAAGTAGGATTGACCTAACATACTAACTTGTAGGCTTTAGGATCTCCACAAAGGAGATTCTAAGCCTTTTTATTATATTAAGTGTTTGAGTTCAATTAATTTATTAAGTCAATGTCTTCAAATATAACAAACAAACGTATTAGTTTCGCTTCTACCAAGAATCAGTTAAATTATCCTGATTTTCTAGAAGTACAATTAAAATCTTTTAAGGAATTTTTTCAGTTAAATTCTACTCCTGAAGCAAGGAAAAATGAAGGACTTTATCAGGTTTTTAGTGAAAATTTTCCAATTACTGATACAAGAAATAATTTTGTATTAGAATTTTTAGATTATTATATTGATCCGCCAAGATATAGCATCGAAGAATGTATTGAACGTGGATTAACTTTTAGTGTCCCATTAAAAGCGAAACTTAAATTATACTGTACGGATCCCGAACATGAGGATTTTGATACAGTTATCCAGGATGTGTATCTTGGAACCGTTCCATACATGACCGAAAGAGGCTCATTTGTTATCAATGGTGCAGAACGTGTTATTGTTTCACAGTTGCATCGGTCACCAGGTGTATTCTTTGGGCAGAGCTTACATGCCAATGGAACAAAATTATATTCCGCAAGAATTATTCCTTTCCGTGGGTCATGGATTGAGTTTGCTACCGATATCAATAATGTGATGTACGCATATATTGATCGAAAAAAGAAGTTGCCTGTTACCACGCTTTTACGTGCTATAGGATATGAAAGCGATAAGGATATTCTTGAGATTTTTAATTTAGCGGATGAAGTTAAAGTTTCTAAATCGGGGTTAAAAAAATATGTCGGCAGAAAACTTGCTGCCCGTGTACTTAAATCATGGGTAGAAGACTTTGTTGACGAGGATACGGGTGAAGTAGTTTCGATCGAAAGAAATGAAGTGATTATTGATCGTGAAACCGTTATTGAGAATGAACATCTGGAACAAATTGTTGATTCCGGAACCAAAACAATTTTATTGCATAAAGAAGATCAGAATATCTCTGATTATGCAATAATATATAATACACTTCAAAAAGATCCTTGTAACTCAGAGAAAGAAGCTGTTTTGCATATTTACAGACAATTACGTAATGCAGAACCACCCGATGAATCTACAGCTCGTGATGTTATTGATAAATTATTCTTTTCTGATAAACGATACGACTTAGGTGATGTTGGACGTTACAGGCTGAATAAAAAATTAAATATCGATACACCTATTGAAACGAAGATCCTTACCAATGAGGATATTATTCAAATTATAAAATATCTGGTTGAGTTAATTAACTCAAAAACAGATGTAGATGATATCGATCACTTGAGTAATCGTAGGGTTCGTACAGTAGGTGAACAACTATCCAATCAGTTTGGTGTTGGTTTGGCCCGAATGGCTCGAACAATAAGAGAAAGAATGAATGTTCGTGATAACGAAGTGTTTACGCCAATTGATCTGATCAATTCCAAAACACTTTCATCAGTTATTAATTCATTCTTTGGTACAAACCAGCTGTCTCAGTTTATGGATCAAACCAATCCATTGGGTGAGATGACTCATAAACGACGTATGTCAGCATTAGGGCCAGGTGGACTTTCCCGAGAAAGAGCTGGTTTCGAAGTGCGAGATGTTCACTATACCCATTATGGCCGTTTGTGTCCTATTGAGACCCCTGAAGGGCCCAATATCGGGTTAATCTCTTCGTTGTGTGTTTATGCCAAAATTAATGATTTAGGTTTTATTGAAACACCTTATAGAAAAGTTACTGAAGGAAAAGTTGATTTAAGTGGAGAAGCACTATTTTTAAGTGCAGAAGAAGAAGAAGGTATTACTATTGCCCAGGCAAATGCCCCGATTGATGAACAGGGTAAATTTATTAATCCAAAAATTAAGTCGAGGTTAGAAGCTGATTATCCATTAGCTACTCCCGAAGAAGTTGAATTAATGGATGTTGCTCCTAACCAAATTGCATCTATTGCAGCCTCTTTAATTCCATTTCTGGAACATGATGATGCTAACCGTGCATTAATGGGATCAAATATGATGCGTCAGGCTGTTCCTTTATTACAACCTGAAGCTCCAATTGTTGGAACCGGTTTGGAAGAACATGTGGTAAATGATGCAAGAATACAAATAGTTGCTGAAGGTGATGGAGTTGTAGACTATGTTGATGCAGAAGAAATTGTCATTCGATACAACCGAACAGAAGAAGAGAAGTTTGTTAGTTTCGATGATGATATCAAAAGATACCGACTGCCTAAATTTGCTAAAACAAATCAAAATACTTGTGTTAACTTAAAACCAATTGTTCGAAAAGGGCAGAAGGTGGTTAATGGACAGGTTTTAACAGATGGATACGGAACCGATGATGGTGAATTAGCCCTTGGACGAAATCTTAAAGTGGCATTTATGCCCTGGAAAGGATATAACTTTGAGGACGCCATTGTAATCTCCGAAAATGTTGTTAAAAATGATGTCTTTACATCAATCCATATAGATGAGTATTTATTAGAAGTACGTGATACAAAACGTGGACTGGAGGAGTTAACACCAGATATTCCAAATGTTAGCGAAGAAGCTACCAAAGATCTGGATGAAAATGGGTTAATCCGAATAGGTGCTCACGTAAAACCAGGTGATATTTTAATTGGTAAAATAACTCCAAAAGGAGAATCTGACCCATCACCTGAAGAAAAATTATTACGTGCTATCTTTGGTGATAAAGCTGGAGATGTTAAAGATGCATCGCTGAAAGCTTCACCATCATTGCAAGGTGTAGTTATTGATAAGAAACTATTCTCTAGAGCATTAAAAGATAAGAAGTCTAAAAATGCTGATAAACTGGAGCTTGAGGCAATAGAAAAAGAATTTGCCCTGAAAGTAGAACAATTAACCAATAAATTAATCGATAAATTATTCATTCTTGTTAATGGAAAAACATCGCAGGGCGTAAAAGATTATTACAACGTTGATGTTATTCCAAAAGGTACCAAGTTCACAATTAAAATGTTACAGGATATAGACTTTATTAACGTTAATCCTAACAAGTGGACAACCGATAAAAATAAGAATGAAATCATCAAAAGATTGTTGCATAATTATATTATAAAACGAAAAGAGATTGATTCTCAACTAAGACGTAAGAAATATAATGTAACTATTGGTGATGAACTACCAACAGGAATTGTTCAAATGGCAAAAGTTTATATAGCCAAAAAACGAAAAGTTACTGTTGGGGATAAAATGGCAGGCCGTCATGGAAACAAAGGTATTGTAGCTAAGATTGTTCGTGCCGAAGATATGCCATTCCTTGAAGATGGAACACCAGTTGATATTGTATTAAACCCATTAGGTGTGCCCTCAAGGATGAACCTTGGACAGATTTATGAATCAGTACTTGGTTGGGCTGGTAAAAAACTGGGTGTAAAATTTGCTACTCCTATTTTTGATGGAGCTACACTCGAACAAATTACAGAATATACCGATAAGGCTGGAGTTCCTGCCTATGGTAAAACGTATCTTTTTGATGGAGGAACAGGTGAAAGGTTCCATCAACCGGCAACTGTAGGTATAATTTATATGCTTAAGTTAGGCCATATGGTTGAAGATAAGATGCACTCACGTTCAATCGGCCCTTATTCGTTAATTACACAACAGCCATTGGGTGGTAAAGCCCAATTTGGAGGCCAGCGTTTTGGTGAAATGGAAGTTTGGGCACTCGAAGCTTTCGGTGCATCTAATATCTTACAGGAAATCCTTACCGTGAAATCTGACGATGTAAACGGAAGAGCTAAAGCTTACGAAGCGATAGTTAAAGGTGAGCCAATGCCTATGCCTGGTATACCCGAATCGCTTAATGTGTTGTTACATGAATTAAGAGGATTAGGTTTAAGCGTTAATCTCGATTAAATATTTTAATGATTGTTGGGATATATTCCCAACATTCATATGTTTTTATTATTTTATATACCATTTAATATTCAATATATGTCATTCAGAAGAGATAATAAGGTAAAGAGTGATTTTACAAAAATCTCTATAGGTTTAGCTTCTCCGGAAGAAATTCTTGAACGCTCAAGTGGAGAAGTATTAAAACCTGAGACTATTAATTACAGGACTTATAAACCTGAACGCGACGGTTTGTTTTGTGAAAGGATTTTTGGCCCTGTCAAAGATTATGAATGTCATTGTGGTAAATACAAACGAATCAGATATAAAGGAATCGTATGTGACCGTTGTGGTGTAGAAGTTACAGAGAAGAAAGTTCGAAGAGAACGAATGGGCCACATTTCATTAGTTGTTCCAGTAGCTCATATTTGGTATTTTAAATCATTGCCAAATAAAATTGGATATCTTTTAGGACTTCCAACCAAAAAACTGGATTCAATTATTTACTACGAAAAATATGTAGTTATTAATCCAGGTATTAAAGCTGAAGATGGCGTTAAATACCTTGATTTTTTAACTGAGGAAGAATATCTTGATATTATAGAGACTTTACCCAAAGATAACCAATATTTAGATGATTCTGACCCAAATAAGTTTATAGCCGATATGGGAGCTGAGGCTCTTTATAAGTTGCTTGAACGCATCGATTTGGATGAGTTATCTTATGACCTTCGTCATAAAGCGAATACTGAGACTTCTCAACAACGTAAAAACGAAGCATTAAAAAGGCTTCAGGTTGTGGAAGCATTCCGCTCTTCTAAAGGAATAAATCGACCCGAGTGGATGATTGTTAAAGTGGTACCTGTAATTCCTCCGGAATTACGTCCGCTTGTTCCTCTTGATGGTGGTAGATTTGCCACATCTGACCTTAATGATCTTTATCGTAGAGTAATTATTAGAAATAATCGACTTAAAAGATTAATTGAAATCAAAGCTCCTGAAGTTATTTTACGTAATGAAAAACGTATGTTGCAGGAAGCCGTTGATTCATTGTTCGATAACTCACGAAAATCAAATGCTGTAAAAACAGATTCAAACAGAGCACTTAAATCGTTAAGTGATAGTTTGAAAGGTAAACAAGGCCGATTCCGCCAAAACTTATTAGGTAAACGTGTGGATTATTCAGCACGTTCAGTTATTGTGGTTGGGCCAGAATTGAAATTACATGAATGTGGTTTACCTAAAGATATGGCTGCCGAACTATACAAACCTTTTGTTATTAGAAAATTAATCGAAAGAGGTATTGTAAAAACGGTTAAATCTGCAAAGAAAATTGTTGACCGCAAAGATCCTGTAGTTTGGGATATTCTTGAAAATGTTTTAAAAGGACATCCTGTAATGCTTAACCGTGCTCCAACATTGCACCGGCTAGGTATCCAGGCTTTCCAGCCTAAATTAATTGAAGGTAAGGCAATTCAATTACATCCGTTAGTATGTACGGCATTTAATGCCGACTTCGATGGTGACCAGATGGCTGTTCATTTACCATTAGGAAATGCAGCAATACTTGAAGCACAAATGTTAATGCTGGCTTCGCATAATATTCTTAACCCGGCTAACGGTGCTCCAATTACTGTACCTTCTCAGGATATGGTACTTGGGTTATATTATATTACAAAACAGAGAGATGGTGTGAAAGGAGAAGGATTAAGTTTTTATTCTCCAGAAGAGGTAACCATTGCTTATAACGAAGGTGCCGTTGCTTTACATGCAAAAATTAAAGTAAAAGTTGATGATATAGTTGAAGGAAAGCTTGTTAATCACATGATTGAAACTACTGTTGGTCGTGTTATTTTTAACGAGTTTGTACCTAAAGAAGTTGGTTATATCAATGAATTATTAACGAAGAAATCACTTAGAGATATTATTGGTACTGTTTTGAAAAAAACAGGTACCGATGTAACATCTAAATTCTTAGATGATATTAAACATCTTGGTTATCAAATGGCATTCCGTGGTGGTTTGTCTTTTAACCTTGATGATGTAATTATTCCTAAGGAGAAAGAGATTCTTGTTAATGATGGATACGAGCAGGTTGAAGAAGTATTGAATAATTATAACATGGGTTTTATTACTAATAATGAGCGTTATAACCAGATTATTGATATATGGACTCATATTAATGCTAAGTTAACACAGACATTGATGGAAAAGTTGTCAACCGACGACCAGGGTTTCAATTCTGTATATATGATGCTTGATTCTGGTGCGAGGGGTTCGAAAGAACAAATTCGACAGTTATCAGGAATGAGGGGATTGATGGCAAAACCACAAAAATCTGGTACTTCAAGTTCTGAAATTATCGAAAACCCTATTCTTTCAAACTTTAAAGAAGGGCTATCAGTATTAGAATATTTTATTTCAACCCACGGTGCGCGTAAAGGCCTGGCCGATACAGCCCTTAAAACAGCCGATGCCGGTTACCTTACTCGTCGTTTGGTTGATGTGTCTCAAGATGTTATTATTACCGAAGAAGATTGTGGAACATTGCGAGGTTTGGTGGCAACAGCCATTAAGAAAAACGAAGAGGTGGTAGAAACATTATTTGAAAGAATTTTGGGTAGAACAACAGTACATGACGTTTACCATCCACTTTCTGGAGAGCTTATTATTGGAGCAGGAGAGGAAATTACCGAAGATATTGCTAAAAAAATAGGAGAATCACCCATTGAGCAGGTTGAAATTCGTTCGGTATTAACATGTGAATCTAAAAATGGAGTTTGTGCTAAATGTTATGGTAGAAACCTTGCAACCGGTAAAATGGTTCAAAAAGGTGAATCTGTTGGTGTTATTGCAGCTCAATCTATTGGTGAGCCAGGCACACAGCTTACCTTAAGAACATTCCACGTAGGAGGAACCGCTTCTAATATTGCCGCTGATTCAAGCATTGTAACAAAATATGATGGTACTGTTGAGATAGATGAATTAAGAACAGTGGAAAAAGAAGAAGAGGGAAAGAAAATTGATATCGTTATTGGACGATTGGCCGAAATGCATATTGTTGATAAAAATACAGGGATTGTTCTTTCTACTCATAATATTCCTTACGGTGCCAGACTTTATATTAAGAATGGAGTTACCGTTAAGAAAGGAACAATGATTTGTGATTGGGATCCTTATAATGCGGTAATTGTTTCTGAAGCAACCGGAAAATTGTCATTTGAAAATCTTATTGATGGTGTTACTTTCAAAGAAGAATCGGATGAACAAACCGGTTTTAAAGAGAAAGTGATTATTGAAACCAGGGATAAGAAGAAGAATCCTACAGCCAAATTAATTGGTAAGGATGGAGAAGTTATAAAAACATATAACCTTCCCGTAGGTGCGCATATAAATATCGATGACGGACAGAAAGTTAAGTCTGGAGAGATATTAGCCAAGTTACCAAGGGCAGTAGGAAAGTCAGGAGATATTACCGGAGGTTTACCACGAGTTACTGAACTTTTTGAAGCAAGGAACCCATCTAATCCTGCAGTTGTTTCTGAAATTGATGGAGAAGTTGCTTTTGGTAAAATTAAACGAGGTAATCGTGAAATTATTATCAAATCGAAAACCGGAGAAGTAAAGAAATATCTTGTACCCCTATCGAAACAAATTCTTGTACAGGAAAATGATTATGTTCGTGCTGGTATTCCATTATCTGATGGAGCAATTACACCTTCTGATATTTTGGCCATTAAAGGGCCAACCAAGGTTCAGGAATATATTGTGAATGAGGTTCAGGAAGTGTATCGATTACAAGGGGTTAAGATTAACGATAAACACTTTGAAGTAATCGTTCGACAGATGATGCGTAAAGTAATAATTGAAGATCCGGGAGATACTAAATTCCTTGAAAAACAAGTGGTTGATAAGTGGGTGTTTATGGATGAGAATGACTGGATTTACGATAAAAAGGTAATTAACGACCCGGGCGATTCACAAATTTTTAAAGCCGGACAGATTGTTACAGCACGTAAATTGCGTGACGAAAATTCAATTCTCAAACGTAAAGACCTTAAACTTGTTGAAGCACGAGATGCTGTCCCTGCAACCTCTAGCCAGGTATTGCAAGGTATTACAAAAGCAGCGCTTCAAACTAAGAGCTTTATGTCTGCTGCTTCGTTCCAGGAAACAACAAAAGTTCTTAACGAAGCTGCAATTCATGGTAAAGTGGATAAACTTGAAGGATTAAAAGAGAATGTTATTGTTGGGCATAAGATTCCTGCTGGTACAGGATTACGTGAATATGAAAAAATTATTGTCGGATCAAAAGAAGAGTACGATAATTTAATGTCGGCCAAAGAACGTGAATAAAAACTTGCACAAAATAATTATTAATCATGGAAGATGAAAAAAAACAACGTAAAGGTCAGATTAATATTGATTTAAAAGAGGATGTTGCTCAGGGTGTTTATTCAAATTTAGCGATTATTACCCATTCAAGTGCTGAATTTGTCCTTGATTTTGTAAGAGTAATGCCCGGAGTTCCCAAAGCGGAAGTTAAGTCTAGAATTATTCTTACCCCCGAACACGCTAAACGTTTTTTTAATGCATTAAAAGATAATTTAGAGAAATTTGAAAAGATGCATGGCCCTATAAAAAATTCTGATGGTGGAGGCCCCTCAATGCCAATGAATTTTGGTGGGCCTACAGCTCAAGCATAAATTTTTTTAAAATTAAAAAGCCATCTCTTTATTTTAAGAGATGGCTTTTTGTTTTATAATATTGGTGATAATAGTCTTATAATGGATTCTTTTAATCTTACGCGTAAGGGACGATTTTCCCATTCTTCTAACGTTATTTGTTCACTTTCTTCCAGATCTTTTAAGAATTGATGTTTTAATTCATTGTTAAAGTCTTTATCATAAACAATTGCATTAACTTCAAAATTATAATTGAAACTACGATAATCCATATTGGCTGAGCCAACAATGCTCAAGTTATTATCAATAACCATGGTTTTTGCATGGATAAATCCCTTTTTATATCTGAATATTTTAACATTTGAAGCTAAAAGATCGTAGTAATAAGTATTAGATGCTGAGTTCAGGAGCCAGGAGTCAGATTCTCCAGGGACCAATAATCGGACGTCAACTCCACCCAATGCAGCTTGTTTTATGGCTGTAATTATTCCCTCATTTGGAATAAAATAAGGGGTGGTTAAATAACATTCTTTTTCGGCATCAACAATGGCTTTAAAATATGCATTCATTACTGTCTCTCTCAGTAAATCAGGTCCACCGGAAATAATTTGCACCAGTTTATTGCTATGATTATTTTTAAATTCAGGGAAAAATGTAGAATTAAATGAGAGCGTTTGTTCAGACGAAAATTGCCAATCGAGTAAGAAAATATATTGTAAATAACTAACAGCAGGGCCTTCAATTTTTAAATGAGTATCGCGCCAGTAAAAAGATTTTTTTGATGATAGATTGTTTGTGTATTTATCACTCAAATTTAAACCTCCAATAAAACCTGTTTTTCCGTCAATTACAACAATTTTTCTGTGATTTCTGTAATTAATACGGTTTGCCATGTAAGGGAAATAGGTTTTATAAAAAGGATAAATTTCTATCCCTGCCTTTTTCAGCTCTTTGATACTCCTATTTTTTAAATGACGCGACCCAAAATCATCATATATAATCCTTATAGAAACTCCTTCAATGCTTTTTTTTATTAAAATATCCTTCAGCTGTTCAAATAAAATACCATTTTCAATAATAAAATATTCTATATGGATGTGCTCTTTGGCATTTTCTAAGTTATTAAATAACTCAGGAAATTTTTCCTCGCCGTTAACTAGTAGTTTCAGATGATTATTTCCCGTTAGTCCGAAATAATTATCATTTAATAGCATTTTGGCGAGAAGGGATTTATTGCCCAAAACATCATGGTACTTGTTGATAAACTCTTCGGAACTAACTCTTATCTGCTTTTTTAGTTTATAAATAAATAATCTGTCAGAATCTTTTTTGGCTTCGAACATCTTTTTTTTTCGATAATTCCTCCCTAAAAAAAAATAAATAATGAGTCCGATGCCCGGAAGAATAAATAGTAGAAGTATTAGTGAAGAGGCTCTTATGGGGTCTCTATTCTCCAGTAAAATAACAAGAGATACAAGGATTGAAATAAGTAGGATAATAAGAAAAAATACCTGGCTAAAAATATTAATACTGGCAAGCATGAGAGATATTGTATGCATCAAATTTATTTTAGATTTCGAAGTTAAATTTATGCAAAATCCTTTTTATCTCAAATTTTAGTTGAATATTAATTAAATCCTTGAAGAGTTATATCACAAATAATAGAAAATAAGAAAACTTATAGAATAAAAAGTTTCCAGATTAAAAAATAAATTCCTGCGGCGCTTAATACAATTAATCCTATCCAGGATAAAATTCGAAGCCAGCGTTTTGGTTTATGTTCTTCAGAAACATTTTTACCCATTACCACTTTAAAGTTTAAATATCCTAAAACCGGCGCTGTTAAAAAGGATAATGTAGTGGCTAAATCTACTAAAAAACTAATGCCTTTTAAAAAAATAACAGGATGAGTATTGTTCCGGAAATAAGTATAATTAACCATATCCATGATAACCAGTTCCAGTTATCCGAATCATTTTTCTTTAATTTTGTAAAAATAAGTTCGGTAGCTGGTTTTAAAACTCTTGGATATGCATCTAAACAGGTTAAAGTTGTACTCGTCGACATAGTGGTTAAAGCTGCAACAACAATAAATATATAGGCCCGGCTTCCCAGGTTGGTTGTAAACAAATGAATAAGTTGCCCGGCAAAAATAGTTCCATTTTCAGAAAAGGTATTCCCTGTGCCGTACATTACCAAAGCCACCAGCGATAAAAATCCTACGGATAACGCAGCTGTACCTATATATCCTACATAAAAATCAAATATAGATTCTTTTACCGAAGGAATATGTTTGCCTTGTTTGCTTTTAGCTACCGACCAAAACGAATGCCATACCGAAATATCTATAACCGAAGGCATCCAGCCAGCAAAAGCAATAAGTAAGGCAATATCTCCAAAATTACAGTTAAAAGTTGTAGCAAATTCAGCTTGTGGATTAAATCCTTTGGTTGAAGCAGAAATAACTGCTACAATAGTTGATAAGGCTGGTAAAACAATGATAAATTTAATGACCTTATCCAAAAGAGAATACTTAACAAAAGCTACAATTATGGTTGCTGTTATTAAAATTAGCATGGCCCAGGAAATCGTGTTAAATGAATTGGGAAAAACAAAAGAAAATTATCCGGCAATTACTGCGGTTATAGCTGCCTGTAATGTAAACATAGTAGCAACTGTTAATAACAGGTATAAAACCAATGCCCATTTTCCTAATCGTTTGTAGCCGTATAGTAAACTCTCGCCTGTTGCAGAGGCATACCTGGGGCCGAATTCAAAAAAAGGATATTTAAATAAATTGATGAGTAGAATTATACCCACTAACTAAAAACCATAAATGGCTCCCGCAAGTGTAGATTGCACTAGATGCGATACACCAACAGCAGCACCTGCCCATAATAAGCCGGGCCCAAGTTATTTAATACTATTTTTAAAGCTCATTTTGTCTTGTAATTTGAAGAAACACAAATTTAATAAGTTCAATTTTTAAAAATAAGATTTTTGGATATTTTAAAACTGATTTGATTCTGTTTGAATAATATATACATATTTGTATAATTATTAGTAAGTTTGGATTCTTGTTTTGTAAAACACTTATTTTTATATTTGCCCACTTGTTTTAAGAAAATGATTTTAGGCTAACTTATAATCATTTTTAAATTATAAATGATAATAAATTAAAAATTAAGGATTTGTTATTTTTTGGGTGTGTTAATTTTTTTGAATGTAATAATTAAACGATAAATATTATCACTAAACTAAAATAAAACCATAAACAGATGAAAATTCTAGTTTGCTTAAGTAATGTTCCGGATACAACAACAAAAGCAAAATTTAATAATGATAATACAGCTTTTGATACTACCGGTGTACAATGGATTATAAATCCCTGGGATGAACTCGCGTTAACCAGAGCAATACAACTTAAACAAAATCCAGCAAGTTCGATTGAAAATATTACGGTAATCACCGTAGGTGGTAAAGAAGCCGAACCTACCATGAGGAAAGCTTTAGCCATTGGCGCTGATGATGCAGTACGTATTGATGCTCAAGCTAAAGATGCTTACTTTGTTGCTGCACAAATTGCCGAATATGTTAAAGATAATCCTTATGATATTATTTTTGCAGGAATTGAATCAAGTGATTACAATGGATCTGCAGTGGGAGGAATGTTGGCTGAATTTTTAGATATCCCCTCTGTTTCTGCTATATCTAATTTTGAAATTGAAAATGGAGAGTTAAAAATTACACGAGATATTGATGGGGGTAAAGAACAAGTTACAGCAAAAATGCCAATAGTGGCAATTGTACAGAAAGGTATTGCTAAAGAGCCTATGATTGCAGCTATGCGTGGTATTATGATGGCCCGTAAAAAACCTTTAAATGTAGTAAATCCAAAAGAGGTTGAGCTATTAACCGAAATCACTACCTTTGAAATGCCTCAACCAAAACCACCATGCAAAATGTTTGAACCTGAAAATATTAAAGAGTTGGTTGACACACTTCAAAATGAAGCAAAAGTTATTTAATTTCAAGAAATTATAAGTTTTAAAAACGAATTTAATACGTATAAGATATGTCAGTATTAGTATTTACAGAAAACTGGGATGGGAAATTCAAAAAATTATCCTTTGAATTAGTATCCTATGCAAACAAAGTTGCAGAAATGCTAAATACCCAAACTGTTGCCTTGTCTATTGGCAATGTTCAGGAAGAAGAACTAAAAAAGTTGAGTAATTACGGCGCCGATAAGGTGGTTTCTGTACAAAATGAACAATTAAATGTATTAGATAACCAGGCATATACATCGGTTATTGCCCAGGTTGCAGAAAAAGAGGATGCTAAAGTAGTGGTTATTGCTCACAATAATATGGGAAAAGCATTGGCCCCAAGGCTTTCCGTAAAATTAAAAGCGGGATTGGGTTCTGCTGTTACTAAATTGCCTACAAGTGTTGAACCATTTACTGTTTATAAAAAAGTATTTTCGGGTAAAGCCTTTGCTAATCTTGTACTTAAATCAGATATTAAGATAGTTTCCTTAGCACAAAACTCTTTTGAGTTAATTGAAAATACAAAAGATGCTTCAATAGAAAAATTTGATGCCCAGGTAGATGAAATTCATACTACTGTAAAAGATGTGCAGAAACAAGAAGGTAAATTATTATTAACAGATGCTGAAATTGTTGTATCAGGTGGCCGAGGTATGAAATCAGCAGATAACTGGAAACCACTGGAAGAGTTAGCAGAAGCATTAGACGGTGCAACAGCCTGTTCTCGCCCTGTTTCAGATGAGGGATGGAGGCCTCATGAAGAACACACAGGCCAAACCGGGAAAATTATTGCACCCAATTTATATATCGCTGTTGGTATATCTGGGGCTATTCAACATTTGGCAGGTGTGAGTGGTTCTAAATATATTGTAGCTATTAATAACGATAAGGATGCACCTATTTTTGAAGCTGCTGACTATGGCATTGTTGGCGATGCTTTAAAAGTGTTGCCTGAATTTATTGATGCGGTAAAAGAAGCAAAAGCTAAATAAAAAATATTTTAAATTATCAGAATTTTCAGGCAACAGGTTTTTTTAATAAATAAATCTGTTGCCTTTCATTTTAAAGCATAAGATTATGATGTTAAAGCAAATATTGTTTATTATATCATTAATTATTACACTGGGTATCTTTACTTATTCGGTGTTTAGATTAATATCTTTTTTTAAGCTTACCAAAAAAGGGTTCCCCATTCGAAATTTTGGTAAACGTTTTGTCTTGATGATGAAAGTTGCTATTGGGCAAACAAAAATGTTTAGAAGGCCAATATTGGGTTTTATACATGCTTTGGTCTTCTGGGGTTTTTGTGTTATTCTAATCGGCAGCATCGAAATGGTAATTGATGGTATATTTGGTACCGAAAGGGTTTTTAAAGGTTTGGGTGTTGTTTATGATATAATAATTGCTTCGGGCGATATTTTTGCACTTATTATTGCACTGGCTATTTTACTGTTTCTTTTCCGTCGAATCTTTTTGCATGTTAAGCGGTTTAGCGGGATTGAAATGACCCACAAAACCCATATTGATGCTAATATTGCTTTAACATTAATACTTTTACTCATGATATCCCTGTTAGGGATGAATACTTTTTATTATCAACATGCAACAGCTACAAGCCGTGAGGTTTATGGCGTATTCCCTGTAAGTAAGATAATCGCCGGGTGGTTTTCCGGAATGCCAGCATCTCAATTGTATGTGCTCCACGAGATAAATTGGTGGGTACACATTTTACTTATCTTTTTCTTTGCTAATTACCTGCCTTATTCGAAACACTTTCATGTGTTTCTATCCGTTCCAAATGTATTTCTTAGCCGTTTAGAACCTTTGGGTAAATTGGATAATATGGAAAGTATTACTAAAGAGGTTAAATTAATGATGGATCCGGATGCAGCTTTTCAGGAACCAGCTGAAGGTGAAGAAGAGCATACCGAACGCTTTGGGGTAAAAGATATTGAGGATGTGTTGTGGAAAAATTATTTCGATTCACTTGCATGTACTCAATGTGGACGTTGTACCGCCGTTTGCCCTGCTAATATTACAGGTAAAAAATTATCTCCCCGAAAAATTATTATGGATGTTCGTTCCCGTATGAACGAAAAAGGGCCTAAGAAGGTAAAAGATCCAAATTATGATGATGGAAAAGCTTTGTTACGTGATTTTATTACCGAAGAAGAATTATGGGCTTGTACCACTTGTAATGCATGTGCCCAGGAATGTCCTATTAATATTAATCATCCTACACTAATTGTTGAGATGCGACGATACCTTGTTATGGAGGAGGCAGCATCACCGGGCGAATTAAATACAATTTTTAATAATATTGAAAATAACGGTGCACCCTGGCAATTTTCACAAGAAGACAGGATGTTGTGGGCCGAAGAGCTGTATATTAATGAAAATTAATTATAATATTATTTGCTAAATTAATATTCGAAACATAAGTATCATGTCAGAAAAAAAACGTAAAATAGAAGTTCCTGTAATGGCCGATTTATTCGCTAATGGCGAAAAACCCGAATATCTTTTATGGGTTGGTAGTGCTGGTGCGTTCGACGATAGATATAAAAAAGTAACCCGTTCATTTGTGAAAATATTAACGCATTTGAATATTAGTTATGCGGTTTTAGGTGTTGAAGAGTCATCTTCGGGAGATATTGCCCGAAGAGCAGGAAACGAAATGTTGTATCAAATGCAGGCAATGACGAATATTGAAATTTTAAACGGTTACAACGTAAAAAAAATCCTTACATGTGACCCACACGCTTTTAATACCTTTAAAAATGAGTATCCCGATTATGGTGGAAATTTCGAAGTTATCCATCATACCCAATTTTTACGTGATTTAATCAAAGAGGGCAAACTGAAAATTAATAGTGATTTATTTAAAAATAAAACCATTACTTATCATGATCCCTGTTATTTAGGGCGTGCAAATGGTGTGTACGAAGCTCCACGTAAAGTTCTTGAAGCTATTCCTTCAAAAAAAGTTGAGATGCGACGAAATAAAAGTTTTGCTTTATGTTGTGGTGCCGGAGGGGGGCAAATGTTCAAAGAAGCAGAAAAAGGAGATAAAGAAGTTTTTATTGAACGTACCGAAGAGGCTTTGAAAACAGGTGCCGATATTATTGTTACCGCTTGCCCATACTGTATGGTTATGATAACAGACGGATTAAAATATAAAAATCAAGAAGAAAAAGTTAAAAATTACGATATTGCAGAATTAATTGAACAATTATTAGAATTATAAAATAAACTTGTAAAAAATGGAACACAAATTAAAAATCAGAGGTGGTGAATTTCTTCTTAAAGAAATGAATGCTAATGATATTTTTATACCTGAAGAATTTGACGAAGAGCAACAAATGATTGCTCAAACATGCGATGATTTCTTGGAAACAGAAGTATTTCCTAACCTTGACCGTATTGATGCTCAAGAACCTGGTTTAATGCGGGAAATATTACAAAAAGCAGGGGAGTTAGGACTGTTAGGAATATCAGTACCCGAAGAATACGAAGGTTTTGGCCAGGATATTGTAACTTCAATGCTTTCTGCCGATAAGTTAGGAGCAGGATACTCATTTGCTGTTGCATATTCAGCACATACAGGAATTGGAACACTTCCTTTGGTTTATTATGGTAACGAAGAGCAAAAAAAACGATATTTACCGAAACTGGCCTCAGGAGAATTAATTGCTTCGTATTGTTTAACAGAGCCTAATGCAGGTTCTGATGCCAATGCTGGTACCACAAAAGCGGTTTTATCTGAAGATGGTAAACATTATATTTTAAATGGACAGAAAATGTGGATCACCAATGGTGGGTTTGCTGATATTCAAACTGTTTTTGCAAAAATTGATAACGATAGAGTTCAAAGCGCATTTATTGTTGAAAGCAACTGGGATGGAGTAGTTATCAACCCTGAAGAGAAAAAGATGGGAATAAAAGGATCCTCAACAGTGCAAATTTTTTATAATGATGTAAAAGTGCCTGTTGAAAATTTGTTGGGACGACGAGGTGAAGGGTTTCGTATTGCCCTTAATATTTTGCATATGGGACGCCTGAAACTTGGTGCTAATGTAATTGGTTCGTGTAAACGAGTTATTACTCAATCAGTAAATTATGCTAATGAACGTAAGCAGTTTGGAACGTTAATCGCTAATTTTGGCGCCATCAAACATAAATTAGCCGAACAGGTCATCAAATCTTTTACCAATGAGTCGGCTGTTTATCGTGCCAGCAAAAACGCTTCTGATGTTGCAGAAATTAATAAAGAAGAGGGTATGGAGCATGGAAAAGCAAGCATCGAAGGATTTGCTGAATTTGCTCCCGAGGCTGCTATTATGAAAGTTTATGGTTCTGAAGCATTAGATTATATTGTTGATGAAGCTGTTCAAATAATGGGAGGAATGGGTTTTTCTGCAGAAATGCCCGCCGATAGAGCATATCGCGATTCTAGGATTAACCGTATTTTCGAAGGAACCAACGAGATTAATCGTATCCTTATTGCTGATACTATTATTAAACGTGGACAAAAAGGAGTTATCAAACTATCTGAAAAAGCAAAAGAAATATTCGATGGTTTGGAAAATTTAACCGATAACTTCCAGCCAAAAGGTTATTTCGAAGATAAAACTTTCTTTATCTGCAATTTTAAAAATACAGCGCTAATGCTTATTGAAGCAGCAGTAAATAAATTTCAACGTAAGTTAGTTCACGAACAAGAAGTAATTAATAGTATTGCTGATATTATTATGCATACATATGTTGCCGAATCAACCATGCTTCGTATTAAAAAATTAGAATCTATAAAATCACCTGAGGAGATGGAATTGTATAAAGATATCCTTGATGTTTATGTTTTTGAAACAGCAACAGAAATACTTAAACATGCCAAGGATGCCATTTATTCTATCGAAGATGAGGAACATACAGAAAAAATGCTTAAAGGCGTGCAGGTTTACACAAAAGTTCCCGGAGTAAATGTGAAAGAAGCTCGACGAAGAATTGCTGATAAACTAATCGAAGAAAATAAGTATTGTTATTAATATGCTCTTTGGAAGATTAAAACTCCTTATCTGGCGATAAGGAGTTTTTTTATGTTTTGATTGCTGAATTTTTTCGATTATTTTTATGTTTTTATCCGTATATGATGAAATATCAGAATGATTTTAAAAATGGAGTTGTTATGATTGGAGCTGGTAATGTGGCTACACACATTGCTTTGGCTTTAAAAAAAGCAGATTATCCTATTAAATCAATATACAGTAAAACCGAAAAATCAGCTCAAGAACTAGCTGAAAAAATAAATAGCTCTTTTACAACCCGTATAGAAACCTTACCGAATAATGCCGATATATATGTTATAGCAGTAAAAGATACTATTATTGAGGATATTGCTAAAAAAATAAACATTCGCAGTGGAATTGTAGTCCATACTGCAGGAAGTGTGCCAATGAGTATTTTCGAGTCTTATTTTAAAAATTTTGGTGTCTTTTATCCTTTGCAAACGTTCACAAAATCTAGAAAATTAGACTTTTCTGAAATTCCGCTATGTATTGAAGCAAATAATAACGATGTTGAGAATAAACTTTTAAACCTGGCTAAAAGTCTAAGTAATAAAGTAGCACTTATTAATTCTGAGAAACGAAAAATATTACACCTGGCCGCAGTATTTGCCTGTAATTTTACCAATCATATGTATAGTATTGGTTCTAAATTGTTGAGCGATAAAAATATAGATTTTAATCTGTTGCATCCTTTAATTCATGAAACAGCAAAAAAAGCAAATGAAATGAGCCCAATACATGCTCAAACCGGCCCTGCTATACGACAAGATAATAAAACAATGGATATGCATTTGAAAATGTTAAAAGATTACCCTGCATTTGAAAAAATATATAGATTTGTGAGTGATAGTATTTTTACATTAAATAATAAAGATTGATTTTAAAAAATGGCAAATTTTAAAGAAGATTTACGCAATATAAAAGCTTTTGTTTTTGATGTTGATGGTGTATTTACTGATGGAAAAATTTATCTCGAACCAGGCGGAGAATTTGTGAGAGCGGTAAATATGAAAGATGGGTATGCTGTAAATTATGCCTTAAAGCAGGGGTATATTATTGGAATTATCTCTGGCGGTGATTCGCAAGCAACAAAAAAACGATTTCAATATCTTGGGATTACCGATATTTATATGGCTTCAAGAGATAAAATAAACGATTTCGAAGATTTTTATTTTAAATATGGGCTTAAACCTAATGAGATACTTTATATGGGCGATGACCTTCCTGATTATGAGGTAATGAAAGTTGCCGGATTGCCAACATGCCCAGCAGATGCTGCCGAAGAAATAAAATCGGTATCAAGATATATTTCTACCTTTCCCGGAGGAAAGGGATGTGTACGTGATGTAATTGAGCAGGTTTTACGATTACAGGGCAAGTGGCCTAAATTTGATGAATAAACATTTATGATAAACCTTTTAAAACTTATACGATATAAAAATCTGTTAATTATTGTTTTAACGCAATATTTAATGCGTTGGAGCATCATTAAACCTTTGCTTCAGGTTAATCAGTTTGAGTTACAATTTTCTGAGTTAAATTTTTTCTTTTTAGTTCTGGCTACCGTATTAATTACAGCTGCAGGATATGTTATTAACGATTATTTTGATACTAAAACAGACTTGGTAAACCGTCCGGAAAAAGTAATTCTGGGACGTAAGCTAAATCGACGGTGGGCCATTCTTTTGCATATTATTTTTAATACCCTGGGTATCGGATTAGGTGCGTATATTTCTTTTTATATTGGTATGCCTCTCCTTACCTTGGTTTTTTTAATGATTACAGGAATTCTATGGTTCTATTCAACAACCTATAAACGTCAGTTTTTAATTGGAAATGTAATTGTTGCTTTATTAACGGCATTAGTTCCTTTAATGGTTTTATTATTTGAAATACCTTTATTGCGTGAAAAATATGGGCTCTTAATGATTGAGCTGAAAGCCAACTTTAATTATGTTATTCTATGGGTTGTTGCATTTTCTTTCTATGCCTTTCTGCTATCACTTATTCGTGAAATCATTAAAGATATTGAAGATTTCGAAGGTGATAATGCTTATGGTAGAAATACTTTACCAATTGTTTTAGGCGTAATGAATACAAAAATTGTTATTATTACTTTTATCCTTTTAACGCAGTTCTCCTTAATTTATGTTTATTTTCGTTTTTTGAAGGATCCCATAACATTAATATATTTAAGTATATTCCTAATTATTCCTTTATTATTGTTGTTGTACAAAATTTTTGTTGCAAAAGAAAAAAAGGATTACCATTTTGCCAGCAACCTGTCTAAAGCTATTATGCTTGCAGGTATTTTGTATGCATTGGTAGCAAATTTTTTAATTTTACAGCACATTTAAATTATTGATATTTATGTTTATTCCTGGAATAGAAGATTATCATATTATTTTAGCGTCTGACTCACCCAGACGTCATTATCTGTTGAAAGAAATTGGCCTGGATTTTGAAATTAAAAAAAAAGGATTTATTGATGAATCTTATCCACAACACCTTATTCGTGAACAAATCCCTTTATATCTTGCCGAAAAGAAAGCAAAGGTTTTTGACGAAGACATAGACGACAATACGATTATAATAACGGCTGATACCATTGTATGGCTTAAAGATAAAGTGTTGCTAAAACCTGATAATTACAACGATGCAATAAATATTTTAAAAGAGTTATCAGGAAAATGTCATCAGGTTTATACGGGTGTTTGTTTAAAATCAAAACATAAAACACAATCGTTTACTGCCTGCACCGATGTTTATTTTCGAAAGCTTACTTTTGCAGAGATTGATTATTACATTAATCACTATCGTCCCTTTGATAAAGCAGGAGCATACGGTATCCAGGAGTGGATAGGATATGTGGGTGTAGAAAAAATTAGTGGCTCATTTTATAATGTGATGGGATTACCCATACAAAAATTATATACTGAACTTGATAAATTTATAAATATTAACGAATAACATTATGAAAAAGATTGTACTTATTTTTTTAGTTACCCTTTTATTGAACTTAAAATTTTCTTCAGCTGATGAAGGAATGTGGATCCCTCTTTTAATCGAAAAGTATAATATTGAAGATATGCAGCAAAAAGGTTTTAAACTTTCTGCTGAAGATATTTATAGCATTAACCAGGATTGTTTAAAAGATGCAATTGTAATTTTTGGTCGTGGATGTACTGGCGAACTTGTTTCAGGCCAGGGATTGCTTCTTACAAATCATCATTGTGGATATGGAGCTATACAACAACATAGTTCCATTGAACACGATTACCTTACAGATGGTTTTTGGGCAATGTCAAAAGATGAGGAACTACCTAACCCCGGCTTAACAGCTACTTTCCTTAAAAGGATTGAGGATGTTACTGATAAAACTTTAGCCGGTGTAACGGATGAAATGAGTGAAGAAGAACGAAATAAAAAAATCAGCGAAAATATGAAAGCGATCCAGGATGAAGCTGAAAAAGATAACCATTACAATACCTCCGTGCGTTCTTTTTATTATGGAAATCAGTATTTTTTATTTGTATATGAAGTATACAAAGACGTTCGTTTGGTTGGCGCTCCCCCATCGGCTATTGGTAAATTTGGTGGCGATACTGACAACTGGATGTGGCCAAGACACACTGGCGATTTTTCAGTTTTTAGAATTTATGCCGATAAGAATAATCAACCAGCAGAATATTCAACTGAAAATGTTCCGTATAAACCGAAAAAATATTTACCAATTTCAATTAAAGGATTAAAAGAAGGTGATTTTACTATGGTGCTTGGATATCCCGGAGGAACATATCAATATGTTACTTCTGATGCAATTAAATGGATAAAAAATATAAGTAATCCAAATAAAATTGAATTGCGTGATATCCGGCTTGATGTTATGAATAAATATATGGAAAATAATGATACCATTCGTATAAAGTATGCATCGAAAAATGCTGGAGTTAGTAACTCGTGGAAACGATGGAAAGGTGAAATTCTTGGACTAGAAAGATTAAATGCAGTTGAAAAGAAAATGGAGCTCGAATATCAGTTTAGAAAATGGGCTGAATCAGGCCATAATGAATATGTTGGATTACTCGAAGATTTATCCAATGTATACAGCGAGATAGAAAAGTATAATATTGCTTATGATTATTATCGCGAAGCAATAATGGCTGTTGAAATTGTTCGGTTTGCTTCAAGATTTGAGCATTTGCTTAAAATGATTAACTCAGAAGCTGATAAAGAGGATATTGAAAAGGAGATAACGAATCTACAGAAACAAATAGATGGATTCTATAAAGATTATGTACAAAAAATTGACCAGGAGATTTTTTATCAATTGTTACCTCTTTATTTTACAAATGTATCTGTTGAATTTCAGCCCGATTTAGGTCAAATGAATTTTTTAGAAAATTATGAAAGTTTTGTTGAATATTTATATCAAAACTCAATATTCGATGATCAGTTGGAGTTAAAAGAACTTATAAGTATAGATAAATTAGATGAAATAACGCGTTTAAATAATGATGCCATTTACAGATTTTATCAACATTTTAATCAGGTTTATGAGGTTGAGATTAAACCAAACCGCGATTCACTAAATTACATTACGAATACTCTTTATCGATCCTATATGAAAGGACTTATGGAAATGCAAAAAGATAAGATTTTGTTTCCTGATGCAAACTTTACTATGCGTGTATCATACGGAGATATTAAAGGTTCTTATCCCCGTGATGGAATTAAATACCAATATTTTACTACGCTTGATGGTGTAATGGAGAAAGATAATCCGGATATTTATGATTATGATGTGCCTGATCGATTAAAAGAAATCTATCAAAAGAAGGAGTTTGGAAGATATGAGGTAGATGGAACCGTTCCCGTATGCTTCCTGGCAACTAATCATACTACTGGAGGAAATTCAGGTAGCCCTGTATTAGATGCAGAAGGAAATTTAATAGGATTAAATTTCGATCGTGTATGGGAAGGTATTATGAGTGATATGATTTTTGATCCTGAGCAAAGCAGAAATATTTCTGTTGATATTCGTTATGTGCTCTTTTTAATCGATAAATATGCCGGAGCAACTCATTTAATCGATGAGATGGCCATTGTTGAGTAAAATAGAATAAAAATAATCATTCAGAGCCTGTTTACTAAGCAGGCTCTTTTTTATTTCAATAGGATTTTGTAAATTTAGTAGCAATTAATAATATTTTTACCTTATTATGAATCAGGTGCAATTACGAATTAATGGTCGAGGGAATGCCTGGCCGGTTTTATTGGGCCAAAATCATCCTTTTTACAACAGAAAAAAGTATATAGATTTAGCCAATGCATCCTGCTCTTTATTTAAGAAAAAAAATAGAGAGAATAATGAAATTGAGTGGGAACTATTGATAGATGCCGGGCATGGTACGGTACAGTATTTATTGCAAAATAACAATCGCATTCCTGAAGCTATTTTTATAACCCATCCTCATATCGATCACTTTTTAGGGATCGATTGGATCATTCAAAGTTATTATAAAACTTTTAAAAAAACTTATCCCATTTATGCAACATTTTTAACCTGGAAAAAAATATTAACTGCACTTCCTCATCTTGAAACATTGGTAAATTTTAATGAGCTTACACCTTATTCATCAATATCTGTAAATGAGGTTCCTGACATTCAGGTAACAGCATACCCTGTTTATCATGGGCAGAATGCCGAAGGAGCTGCCATGCTTTTTTTTGAAAATGATAATAAAAAGATTCTTTTTACTGGAGATTTATTATGTCCGTTGTTGAAAGAAACAGATTTTGTTAAATTAGAAAATATTGACCTTTTGGTTACTGATGCTAATAATCGATTTCCTTACCCTCAAAGTAACCATTGGAGTGTTACTGCTGAAATTGATGATAATAAATTCCCTTATTTAGCAGATTATATAAATAATCATTCTATAGGGTTACTTCTTTCTGCGCACCTTAAACCATATACCCCCATCTACTATTCTAATTGTTTTGATTATTTTTTGAACCAGAAATTTATGATTCAGCGTTTTATTTTTGATTGTATAAGTTTTATAAAACGAATCCAACCTGAACAAGTTGTTTTTCTCCATTATAGTGGGAGTGAAGATGAAAAATATTATCAACAACCAATACTAAATTCTCGTAAATTACAAACATGGATTAAAAATATAATTCGGAATCATTCTACTGAAGCAGCTATTATTGTCCCTGATGCAGGGCAGTGTATTGATATCTAGTACGTTAATCATATTATATTTCGATGTAGATAAATTAAACATGACTTTTATCATGTTTTTGTATAATAAATATCATATTCTTGAGGATGTAGGAATTCTATATTTATTCATGTGAATCAATCAACTAAAATAAATTTTTGTGTTATCTAATTAACACTGTTAAAAAAATAACAATAACTAAATTAAACGAGATCAATATGCCAGAAATTAAAGAACTAGTTAAGCAATTAGCTGACAAACACGGAAGAACAAGAGAAAGTTTACTTCCTATATTGCAGGGCATTGTATCTGAGGAGAGATATGTCTCAGATTTTGCCATGACAGAAGTTGCACGCGAGCTTGATATGTCTGCTGCCCTTGTTTATGGTACAGCAACATTTTATTCGTTCCTCGACACCCAACCTCGTGGAGAATATGTTATTCGGTTATGTCGAACGATAACATGCGATATGAAAGGTAAAAAACAAATCTTAAAGACTTTAGAAGATTTGTTAAAAATTAAAGTTGGTGAAACAACTAAAGACAACAAGTTTACTCTTTTAGAAACAAATTGTCTTGGTTGGTGCCATAAAGGACCTACTATGCTTATTAACGATAAAGTATACACCGAACTCACTCCCGAAAAGGTGAATGAGATTGTCGGTGAATATATGAAAAAGTAGTTTTTAATCAATTAAAGGAGAAAAAAAATTATGCCAGATAAAAAACTAAAAAGAGTAGACCTTATTTTCAGCGAAGACTGCAGTTGTAAAGATGTACTTGCTGAGGGGTTAAAAAAATCGAATGAAGATTTATTAAACGAGATACTTGACTCTGGCCTTCGAGGCCGGGGTGGAGCTGGTTTTCCAACAGGGTTAAAATGGAAATTTACTGCTCAGGAAAAAGCTGAGGAAAAGTATGTTGTATGTAATGCCGATGAAGGTGAACCAGGAACCTTTAAAGATCGTGAGATTTTATCCCGAGTGCCACTGAAAGTTTTTGGTGGTATGGCCATGTGTGCTAAAGTGATTGGTGCAAAACATGGTTATTTATATTTGAGAGGCGAATACCAGTTTCTAAAGAAAGATTTACAAAAAGCTTTAGATGAATTTCATAGCTATTTAAAAGAAATGAATTATGATTTTCAGATTCATATTTTAATGGGTTCTGGAGCATATATCTGCGGTGAAGAAAGCGCCTTATTTGAATCTATGGAAGGTAAAAGAGGAGAACCTCGAAATAAACCACCGTATCCAACCGTAGCTGGATTTAGAAGTAAGCCTACCGTAATCAATAATGTGGAAACTTTGGTTTACTCTTTTATGATTACACGAATTGGTGCAAAAAAATTCCAGGAACTGGGAACTGCTGATTCAAGAGGCTCTAAAGTATTCTCCGTTTCAGGAGATACTCCTATTCCTGGAATTTATGAATTAGAGCTGGGAATGCCATTGGATGATTTCGTAGAAGAATTTGGCGATGGTGATACTAAAGCGGTTCAGGTTGGTGGTGCTGCAGGTTTTTGTGTACCACGTAAGAAATTTAAAGATACCATCATCGGTTTTGAAGGTGTACCTACTGGAGGCTCTATGATGATCTTTAATAGTTCACGATCAATGTATAATGTATTGAAAAATTATGTTGAATTTTTCGAAGAAGAATCTTGTGGCCAATGTACTCCTTGTCGTGTAGGTTGCCAACAATTAAAACTTGGTATCGAAGCAGTTAAAAAAGGTGAAAAATCAGCTGCTTATCTTGATACATTGCAAAAATTAGCTGAAACCATGAAGTTTACGGCTAAATGTGGACTAGGACAGTCTGTAGCTAATTCATTCTCTTCTATCGTTGACAACTTTAAAGAAGAAATGATTTACTAAAAATAGGTATTGTAAAAACTAAATTAAGGATAAAAACATGGCTAATACAGTAAATTTAAAAATAGACGGAATCGATGTAAGTGTTGAGGAAGGGAAAACCATACTTGATGCTGCAAAGAAGTTAAATATACATATTCCTACACTTTGTTATCACGAAGATTTATGTGTAGCCGGAAACTGTCGCGTATGTGTAGTGGAACAAGAAGGTGCCAAAAACCTTGTTGCTTCATGTTCTACACCGGCTGCCGAAGGAATGGTTATTAATACAAACACCCATAAAGTACGAAATGCCCGAAAGCATATTATTGAATTATTGCTTTCTGAACATAATGCAGATTGTACGAAGTGTTATAAAAATACAAAATGTGAATTGCAAGATCTTGCCAGTGAAATGGTTATTACCGAACCAATGTTTATAGACCTGGTTCCAGGTAAAAATTATACCATAGATCAATTATCACCTTCTATTATAAAAGATGATAGTAAATGTATTCGTTGCCAACGATGTGTAAGAACTTGTGCTGAACTTCAACATGTAAGTGCATTAGGAGTAGCTTATAAAGGAGATAAGATGAAGATTTCTACTTTCTTCGAAAATCCTATGTATGAAGTAGTTTGTACTAATTGTGGACAATGTGTTAACCGCTGTCCAACAGGTGCTCTTATTGAGAAGAATTATTTGGATGAGGTTTGGGAAGCTATCTACGACGAAGATAAGCATGTTGTAGTACAAACAGCTCCTGCTACCCGTATTGCTTTAGGCGAAGACCTGGGAATGGAGCCTGGTAGTATTGTAACGGGTAAAATGGCCGCTGCATTACGACGGTTAGGTTTTGATTCTGTATTGGATACAGACTTTACCGCTGACCTAACCATTATGGAGGAAGGTACTGAGCTATTAACCCGATTGAAAAAAGCTTTGGTTGACAAAGATTCATCAGTGAAATTACCTATGACGACTTCCTGTTCGCCAGGGTGGGTAAAATTCATTGAACATATGTATCCCGAATACCTGGAAAATGTATCGACTTGTAAATCACCACAACAGATGTTCGGTGCATTAGCTAAAACTTATTATGCACAAAAGAAAGAAATTGATCCTTCCAAAATTGTAAGTGTATCTATTATGCCTTGTACTGCTAAAAAGTTTGAAGCCAATAGGCCTGAAATGCGTGACAGCGGATATCAGGATGTGGATTTGGGGCTTACTACCCGCGAATTAGCTGTTATGATTAAACAGGCCGGTATTGATTTTCAAAAATTACCCGATGAAAGATTTGACAGCCTTATGGGAGAGTCTTCTGGTGCCGGTGTTATTTTTGGAGCTACCGGAGGTGTAATGGAAGCAGCACTTCGTACTGCTTATGAAATAGTTACCGGACGCGAAGTGCCGTTTGATAACTTAAATATTACTCCTGTACGTGGTATGGAAGGTGTGCGTGAAGCTGCCATTAAAATTGAAAATACAAAACCTGAATGGAATTTCTTAGAAGGTGTTGAGCTTAAAACTGTTGTAGCTCACGGTTTAACCAATGCACATCAAGTAATGGAAGCCGTGAAAAGCGGAAAAGCCGACTGGCATTTTATTGAGATAATGGCTTGCCCGGGTGGTTGCCTTGGTGGTGGTGGACAACCTATACCAACAACTCCTGAAATACGTCAAAAACGTGCTGAAGCTATTTATCGCGAAGATGAAGGAATGCCTATCCGTAAATCTCATGAAAATCCCGAAATACAACAAATCTATAAAGATTTTCTTGGTGAGCCACTTAGTCATAAATCGCATGAGTTGTTACATACTCATTATCAACCAAGAAAAAGATACTAATACAGATTGTTTAAATTTATTAAAGGATAGCGTTTTGCTATCCTTTTTTTTTGTTGTATTTTCACAATCAAGACCTTAAACTCTTAATTTATGGATCGTAAGAAAAACTATTTTTTGTTTTCGCCTTGGTTTATGGGGGTTTTATTTATTGTTTTTGCTATGGCTATGGCTTTTGCTACTTTTTTTGAAAAAGATTTTGGCGCTCAGGCTGCTCGTCAATTGGTCTATAAAACCAAATGGTTTGAAATTATTTTTTTGTTAATGATTATTAACCTAATTGGACAGATATTTCATTATAAGCTTTACCGCAAAAAGAAACTAACAATATTATTCCTTCATCTTTCTTTTGTTATGATAATAATCGGTGCAGCAATTACCCGTTATTTTGGCTTTGAGGGAACTATGCATATAAGAGAAGGTGAGAAACAGAGTCAATGCATTACGAACGAGCAATACTTGCATTTTACGATTAAGAATCTTGCAGGGGATACACTTATATCAGATAATCAAAAATTGACGGTTACCCAGGTTGCCTGGGATAATTATAACCACTCTTTACCTGTTGGTGATATTGAATATAAACTCAAACTGTTGGATTATAAAATTACATCAGCTGGTATGGGAGCCATTCGGTTTCAATTAAGTTACTCCGATCAAACACAGAATCTAATTCTTTGGATCAAGGAAAATAAAAAAAATACCATTCAACACAAAAACGATGAACATCTAATAGAAATTGATTATAAACCTAAAATCAAAAAATTACCCTTTGCACTTAAGCTAGAAGAATTTATTCTTGAAACATATCCTGGATCAAGTAGCCCTTCCTCTTACAAAAGTAATGTGGTATTAATCGATAATGATAATAACACGCGTATCCCTTATTCCATCTATATGAATCATATTTTAAAATATAAGGGGTGGCGTTTTTATCAGTCATCTTACGATAACGATGAAAAAGGTACCATTTTATCCGTAAATAAAGACTGGGTAGGCATGATGGTCACTTATGCCGGGTATTTTTCATTGTTTTTGTTTATTATTTTTTCTTTGCTTAATAAAAATTCATTGTTCAGAACGGTTAATCCAAATTTTTTTCGTTCTGGTATTATAAAAACACTTCTTTTGTTTTTTGTTTTCAGCCTTTTTGCTCATACAACATTTTCGCAGGAGAATAAAATGGTTGTAGAAAAACCAATAGCCAATGAATTTGGTAAAATTTTGATACAAGATCAAAAGGGACGAACAAAACCTTTATATACTTTAAGTCATGATATTTTAAGGAAACTGGCACGAAAAACCGAAATTGGAGGCTATTCACCCATGCAGGTTTTTTTAGGATTGTATATTGATTTTGAGCAATGGCAACATTATCCGCTGATAAAAATCTCGAGTAATGAAATAAAACAAATTGCAGGACTTACATCTGAATATGCAGCTTTTTCAGATTTTGTTGATATTCAACAAAATCTTTACCATTTAAGGCATTTCGTAGATGAAGCCAATGCCAAACCTGCAGGGTTAAGAAGTAAATTCGATAAAGAGGTTATAAAAATTGATGAGCGGTTAAATATTTGTTTTATGATTTATACCGGAGAATTTTTTAAGATTTTTCCGGTAAATGATACATTGCAACGGTGGTATAGCCCGGAAAATGCTTATTTGGTGGTTAAAGATAAAAAAGACTCTGTTTTTGTATCTACTATAATTCCGCATTTTATCAACAGGTTGGGAAATAATAATATCGAGAAATCAAAAGAAATCGTTGCAACAATTCAGGAATATCAATATCGTAAAGCGCAATACAAATTGCCTTCTGAGTTTAAAATTAAGGCTGAGATCATTTATCATCAATTTAAAATTTATGAAAAACTTTTTCCTTTTTATACTTCACTGGGTGTTATTTTACTTATTTTATTGTTTTATTTTATTATTAAGCATCAAAAATGTCCACACAGTATTTCGCTAATATTTAAAGGTTTATTCCTGTCAGGATTTTTTATTCATACAGCGGGTTTAGCCTTACGATGGTATATATCAGGACATGCCCCGATGAGTAACGGATATGAAACGATGATTTTTGTCTCCTGGGTTACCATTCTGACAGGTTTTATCTATTCACGCAAATCATTATTTGTATTATCAGCTACTGCTGTTTTAGGCGGGTTTGCCCTGTTGGTTGCTCATTTAAGCTTTATGGACCCTGAAATTACAAACCTTGTTCCTGTTCTTCAATCATTTTGGTTAACATTGCATGTTTCGGTGATAACCAGTAGCTATGGATTTTTTGGATTGGGAGCCATTATCGGAATTATTGTGTTTTTTCTTTATGTGCTGCTTTCTTATCAAAATAAAATGGAAATTCTGGCTACCATCGAAGATCTTACCGTAATTAATTATAAATCATTAACCATAGGCTTGTATTTACTTACTATCGGAACATTTTTAGGTGCTATATGGGCAAATGAATCCTGGGGCCGATACTGGGGATGGGACCCAAAGGAAACATGGTCGCTCATAACAATTATTGTTTACAGTTTTATTATCCATTCTAAAAATATTGTCGGGCTTAGAGGTTTTTTTGCTTTTAATACCATGGCTTTGATTGGTTTCTCATCTGTACTGATGACTTACTTTGGGGTAAATTATTACCTTTCAGGATTGCATTCTTATGCCGGAGGAGATACTGTACCAATGCCTACATTTGTTTATGTCTCTGTGTTACTATTGGCCGGATTAATTGTTTTTGCTTTTTATAAACAAAGAAAGTTTTATTTTTTATAATTTAGGTATTGTGAAAATATTTAGTTAACAATAATTTCGGAGATTGTTACTTGCTATTTTTACTCAAAATTTAATGACAATTACTGTTGAAGAACATATCGTAAACCTTCCATAAAAAATATGTTCTATAAAATACGTTGTAAAACATATTAAGGATAATAATGTCCTAAAGCGTTGATTATAAGAATATAATAATTGTTCTGCCTGTCTCTTTTTTAATATTTTATTGTTAAACAATTCACAGTGTGAAAAAAATAACAAATATATTTTTATATTTGCAGTGAAATTATAAATGATCTTTTAAATGATTGTTTAACACCATTTAAATCAATAATTTAAATGAAAATAAAAGAGGTAGTAGATATTGTTAATGGTAAAGTTGTATGTGGTAAAGATTGGATGGATGCCGAGATTCAAAGAGGTTTTGCATCTGATTTAATGAGTGATGTACTAACACTCGATACCGATAATATTTTACTTATAACCGGTTTAGCAAATCTGCAGGCTATTCGGACAGCAGAAATGTCAGATATTACCTGTATTATATTTGCAAGAAATAAGAAAGTCTCTAAAGAGATGATTGAACTTGCAGAAGAAAACCAAATGGTGTTAATTGAATGTGCATGTTCTGTTTTTAAAACTGCAGGGGAGTTATATAAAGCCGGAATAAAACCTGTATTTTAATGATTATGCATTTTGAATATGACATAGAAGGCGGTGATTTTTCTAAAGCAGGAAATGTTTCAAGCCTGTTGAAAAAAACCTTAAAACAGTTGGTTGGCAATCATAAAATTGTTAAACGAATTGTAGTAGCTATGTACGAAGCCGAAGTTAATGTTGTGGCACATGCATATTCAGGGAAAGTGATTATTGATATTGATACCGATAAAATAAGTATTCGGATAAATGACAAAGGGCCTGGAATAAGAGATATTGATCAGGCTATGCAGGATGGTTATTCTACAGCTTCCGAACAGGTTCGCGAAATGGGATTTGGTGCAGGTATGGGACTTTCTAATATTAAAAATAATTCGGATGAATTTGAATTAACCAGTACAGTGGGAGAGGGTACAGAATTGAAGATTGTAGCATACTTGAAAAATTTATAAAAATGGACAACAAAATATTTCATCATGCATTAAAAATCCAGAAAGGCCAGTGTATTGGATGTTCGCATTGTATGAATATTTGTCCTACCGAGGCGATTCGTGTTCGAAATGGTAAAGCCGAACTTTTTGAAAATCGTTGTATTGATTGTGGTGAGTGTTTTCGTGTATGCCCTGTAGGTGCAATAATTATTGAACAAGACGATTTTAATAAGATTTTCCAATATAAACATCGTATTGCTCTATTACCGGCCGTATTTAGCGGACAATTTCCCGAAGAGGTTAAAACTACACAAATCTATGATGTGTTAATCGACCTGGGTTTTACAGATGTTTATGAAGTAGAACATGGTGTAGGTTTACTCATAAATTCTATGCAAAAATTTGCACGAAAACATAATGAGAATAAGCCTTTGATCTCCTCTTTTTGCCCGGCAGTAATACGTTTAATACAGGTCAAATTCCCGGCCCTGGTTGAAAATATTATTTCATTACATCCGCCTTTAGATATTGCAGCCCTTTATTATAAAAAGAAGCTTATGGATCAAGGTGCTGATGAATCGGATATTGGTATTTTTTATGTAACTCCTTGTGCAGCAAAGATTGCTGCCGTGAAAAGCCCTGTTGGAAATGAGAATTCTCCCATTAATGGTGTAATAAATATGGATTTTATTTTTAATAAAGTTTATACTAATATCCGTAGAGGAAATTTTCAATCTGGAGAGAATATTGACAAAGAACAACTCTCACCCGAAGGAGTATTATGGAGCTTGACTAATGGTGAGATTGATAACATGGAAGGCCGGTGCCTGGCTATTGATGGTGTGCATAATGTAATAGATTTTTTAGAAAAAATTGAAAATGAGGAAATAAAAGATGTAGACTTTTTAGAACTCAGAGCTTGTGACGAAAGTTGTGCCGGCGGAGTATTAACCACAAAAAACAGGTTTTTAACGGTTGAACGGCTTAAAAAAAGAGCAAATCGATACAGGAAAAATAAAAAAGGAACTCAGCAAAAGCATATTTTAGATTATTATCCATTTTTAAAGGAAAATATAAGTATTGGTAAAGTACGTCCACGTTCCATGATGAAATTGGATGAGAATATGGCTGAGGCCATGAAAAAAATGCGTCGTGTTAAAGAAATTATGAAATGTTTGCCCGGGGTGGATTGTAGTGCTTGTGGAGCGCCTAATTGCCAAGCTCTGGCCGAAGATATTGTACAGGAAAGAGCGGTGATTAACCATTGTATATTTATTCAGAAAATTTTTGAGAAAAAAGGAATCCTTGAATGGGAACAATCACATGATATTATGAAAGAGATTTGGGGCGATGAAAAGTTAAATCGAAAGTGTTAATGCTTAAAATATTAGAGTTATGAAAGTATCAGATATAGTTGATAAGTTTAATTTAAAAGTTTTTAGCGGTAAATCAGGGTTAGACAGAGAGGTAAATGGAGGGTATGTTTCAGATTTATTGAGTGATGTTATGGGTAATTCAAAAGAGGGACAGATTTGGATTACATTACAAACCCATAAAAATGTGATGGCCATAGCATCGCTCAAAGATCTGGCTGCTGTTATCCTGGTAAAAGGTTTTAAACCAAATGATGATACGATGAAACAGAGCGAAATAGAAGGAGTACCTGTTTTAGGAACAACAGAAAATACATTTGAGATGAGCGGAAAACTGTTTCAATATTTAACCAATAATGAAATTATTTAAGGCTGATTTACATACACATACTGTGCTTTCGCCTTGCGGCGATTTGGAAATGAGTCCTTTAAATATTGTACAACAAGCCAAGAACAAGGGAGTGGATATACTTGGCATTACCGATCATAACACAACAAAAAATTGTAAAGCACTGGAAGAAGTGGCTAAAAAATTTGACCTCTTTATTTTAAAAGGGGCTGAAATTAATACAAAAGAGGAAGTACACTGCCTTGCGTTCTTTGAAAAAGATGATGAATTATTTGAATTTCAGCAATATATTGATGAACACCTGCCTAAAATCAAAAATGATATTAAAAAATTTGGTTATCAGGTAGTAGTTGATAAAAATGAAAATATTATCGAACAAATCGACTGGCTGTTGATCTCAGCACTCGATGTATCCATCGAACAAATAGAAAAAAAAGTACACGAAATGAATGGTTTGTTTATTCCTGCTCATATCGACCGTAGCAGGTATTCAGTCTTAAGTCAGTTAGGGTTTGTTCCCAAAGATTTGAATGTTGACGCATTGGAGCTTTCGAAATTTGAAAATAAAAACAAATTTCTGGAAAAAAATAATTATCTGGCAGATTACACTTTTATCCAAAGTTCTGATGCTCATTTTGTAGATAATATTGGAGACGTTACTTCCAATTTTATGATGAAGAAAAGGTCATTTGATGAAATTAGGCAGGCTTTAAAATCAGAAAATAACAGAAAAGTGATTGTAAATGAATAATTTATCGATGCATATATTAGATATTGTACAAAATTCAATTTCCGGGGGAGCATCCTTTATTGAGATAAGAATTAATGTGCAAACCGATAAGAATATTTTTGAGATTACGATTGTTGACAATGGATGCGGAATGGATGAAGAAATGCTGAATCATGTTACAGATCCATATACGACCACCCGAACCACCCGAAAGGTTGGTTTGGGTTTACCTTTATTAAAACATACTGCCGAGCAGGCTAATGGGTATATTAAAGTATATTCCGAAAAAAATTACGGAACAAAAGTACATGCTGTATTGCAGAACGATCATATCGACAGGCCCGACCTGGGGGATATTGCTGGAACCATCGTATTAATTGCTGCAGCCCATCTTAAAGTTGAAATTAAATATATTCATCAGGTTAATGATAAACAATATATTTTCGAAACGCGCAAAATTAAAGAGGTTTTGGAAGGAATACCTATTAATGAACTGAAAATTCGAAATTATTTAAAAGAAATGATCAATGAGAATATTAATGAGCTATATGTTATGAAGCATTAAGGTTTTATAACATCTAATTATTAATGTTTTTTAATGATGGTTATCATAATTTTACCAAATATTTACAAAGTAAATTAACTATTTAAAACTATAATTAACATGGCAAAAATCAAAACATTAGCAGATCTAAAGAAGATGAGAGAAGATTTGCAGTCAAAGGTAGATTTGAGGGAAAAAGCAAATAGCCCTGAAAGCTACGTTCAGATTAAGGTTGGTATGGCTACCAGCGGAATTGCTTCCGGAGCAAAGGAAGTAATGGATTTTTTGATTGAAGCTTTAGAAAAAAGAAATATCGAAGCTGTGGTAAGTCAGACCGGCGATATGGGTTATTGTTTCGCCGAACCTACCATCGAGGTACAAAAACCCGGTGAAGAACCTATTGTTTTTGGTTATGTAGATATCAAAAAAGCAGACGAGATTATTGAAAAATACATTAAACGTGGAGAACTTGTGGACGGAATTATTCCACAAAACTACCAGGTAATTGATGATAAAGACAATAAAAAAGCATAAGGAGGAGTAAAAATGACAAAATATAAAATGCATCTGCTTGTTTGTGGGGGTACTGGGTGTAGAGCCTCAGCAAGCGATTCTATTGTAGAAAGTTTAAAACATGAACTTGAAAATAAAGGATTGTCTGAAGAAATACAGGTAATCATGACCGGTTGTTTTGGTTTCTGTGAAAAGGGGCCTATTGTAAAAGTACAACCCGATAATACCTTCTATGTAGAAGTAAAACCCGAAGATGCATCTGAAATAGTTGATGAGCATATTATTAAAGGACGACAAGTTAAACGATTATTATACCAGGACCCTGAAAAGAAACAATCCATCCCTGATTCAAAACATATGGATTTTTATAAAAAACAGATCCGTATTGCCCTTAGAAATTGTGGGTTTATTGATCCTGAAAACCTGGACGAATACATCGGGCGCGATGGCTATATGGCTCTTGGAAAATGCATCAATGAAATGGCCCCTCAGGATGTAATCAAAGAAATTAAAGATTCTGGGTTACGAGGCCGTGGTGGAGGAGGATTCCCTACCGGATTAAAATGGGAAATAGCTTCTAAAAATGATGCCGGCCAAAAATATGTGGTTTGTAATGCTGATGAAGGTGACCCCGGTGCATTTATGGACCGTTCAATCCTCGAAGGAGACCCCCATGCAGTACTTGAAGCCATGGCTATTTGCGGATATGCAACAAACGCTTCCAAAGGTTTGATTTATATCCGTGCCGAATACCCATTAGCAATTAAACGACTAAAAATTGCTATCGACCAGGCCAGGGAATACGGACTGTTAGGAAAAAATATCTTTGGTTCTGATTTTGAATTTGATGTGGAAATGCGATACGGTGCCGGAGCATTTGTTTGTGGTGAGGAAACATCATTGATACACTCTATGGAAGGTTTAAGAGGAGAACCAACTATTAAGCCTCCATATCCTGCCGAAAAAGGATATTTAGGAAAACCTACCAATGTAAATAATGTGGAAACTTTTGCCAATGTTCCGGTAATTATAAATAAAGGAGCCAACTGGTTTAATAAAATTGGTTCTGAAAAATCGAAAGGAACGAAGGTTTTTGCCCTGGCAGGAAAAATTAACAACGTAGGGTTAATTGAAGTACCTATGGGAACCACTTTGCGTGAAGTGATTTTTGAAATTGGCGGAGGTATTAAGGACGGCAAGAAATTTAAAGCTGTTCAGACCGGAGGCCCCTCAGGAGGTTGTTTAACAGAGAAACACCTGGATACACCTATTGATTTTGACAACCTGTTAGCAGCCGGTTCAATGATGGGATCAGGTGGAATGATTGTATTGGACGAAGACGACTGTATGGTCTCTGTAGCGAAATTTTATCTTGGTTTTACCGTTGAAGAATCTTGTGGAAAGTGCTCCCCCTGCCGTATAGGTAATAAACGCTTATACGAACTATTAGATCAGATTACTAAGGGTAAAGCAGAAATGGAAGATTTACAGCGTTTGCGTAATATGTGTGAGGTAATTAAAGATACATCGCTTTGTGGATTAGGTCAAACATCACCAAACCCGATTTTATCAACTTTAGATAATTTCTGGGATGAGTATGTAGCGCACATTAAAGATCATAAATGTCCTGCCGGACAATGTAAAGATTTGATGAAATACGTTATCATCGAAGAAAATTGTGTTGGCTGTACAGCTTGTGCACGAGTTTGTCCTGTTGGAGCTATTAGCGGAGAGAAAAAGCAACCACACTATATTGATCCTTCGATTTGTATCAAATGTGGTGCTTGTATTGAGAGATGTAAATTTGATGCAATCATTGTAAAATAATTAAACGATTTTGGACGATGGAAAAAGTAAAATTAACGATAGATAAAAAGCAAATAGAAGTAGAAAAAGGAACTACGATCTATAAAGCTGCAAAACAATTAGGAATTGATATCCCGGTGCTTTGTTACATGAATCTCGAAGATTTAGGGATAGAGAATAAACCGGGAGGTTGCCGTATTTGTGTGGTTGAAGTGGAAGGAAGAAGAAATTTGGCACCTTCATGCTCCACCGAAGTATGGGACGGAATGGTAGTTAATACTCATTCTATGCGTGTAATTAATGCACGCAGAACGGTAATGGAGTTTATTCTTTCGGATCACCCGAAAGATTGTTTAACCTGTGCAAAATCAGGAAACTGTGAATTACAGGATATGGCTGTAAAATTAGGAATCCGTGAGGTTCCCGGACAAGAATATGCAGAAATGTCAGAATATAAAATTGATTTTTCTCCATCATTAATTCGCGACCTGGATAAATGTATCATGTGCCGTCGTTGCGAGATGATGTGTAACGAATTCCAAACTGTTGGTGCATTATCAGCTTTCAACCGTGGATTTGAAGCAGCAGTAGGGCCTGCTTTTGAAATGGATATTGAGTATTCACCCTGTACCTATTGTGGACAGTGTGTTGCTGTTTGTCCAACCGGAGCTTTAACCGAAAAAGACCATACCCGCGATGTAATTAATGCATTAGCCGATCCTAACAAAACAGTAGTTGTTCAAACAGCTCCGGCTGTTCGTGCGGCACTGGGCGAAGAATTTGGATTAGAAGCAGGTACACGTGTAACCGGCGAAATGGTTGCTGCTTTACGCCGTTTAGGTTTCGATTATGTTTTCGATACCGATTTTGCAGCCGACCTTACTATCATGGAAGAAGGAACTGAGTTGTTGGATCGTTTAAACAGGCACCTAAATGGCGATAAAGAAGTTAAATTACCTATTCTTACTTCATGTTGCCCTGCTTGGGTTAGCTTTTTTGAGCATAATTTCCCCGAAATGAAGGATATCCCTTCATCAGCACGTTCGCCACAGCAAATGTTTGGTTCTATTGCAAAAACTTATTTTGCCGATAAGATTGACGTTAAACGTGAAGACTTAGTCGTGGTTTCTATCATGCCATGTTTGGCTAAAAAATATGAAGCACAACGCGATGAGTTTAAAGTGGATGGAAATCCTGATGTTGATTTCTCTATTTCTACCCGCGAATTAGCTCATCTGATTAAAGAGGCAAACCTTGATCTTAAAACCCTGCCTAAAGAAGAGTTTGACACACCACTGGGTGAATCAACCGGAGCAGGTGTTATTTTTGGAGCAACAGGTGGTGTTATCGAGGCAGCAACTCGGACTGCTTACGAATTGCATACGGGTAAAAAATTAGAGAATATTGACTTTAAGCAGTTGCGTGGTTTAGAAGGAATACGAAAAGCAACTGTTGATTTTGAAGGTACTCCAATTAATATTGGGATTGCTCACGGATTAGGAAATGCCCGCAAACTACTCGAAGATATTAAAGCCGGAAAATCAGAATTTCATGCTATAGAAATTATGTCTTGCCCGGGTGGTTGTATTGGTGGTGGCGGACAGCCATTACATCATAGTGACTCGAGCATTCTTAAAGCACGTATGAAAGCTATTTACGAAGAAGATGCTGACAAACCTATCCGTAAATCACATGAGAATCCGTATATTATTAAGTTATACGAAGAGTTCTTAGGAAAACCAATGAGTGAGAAAGCACATCATTTATTACATACATGCTATTTCGATAGAAGCCGAAAAGTTGAAATTAGTTAATGAGATAATTAAACCTGGAGGAAAAATAAATGTCACATATAAAAGTTAAAGTAAAAGAAAAAGACTTAAATACCATCAAACAAATTTGTAAGTCTTTTAATAACGAGCCCAACGAATTGATTAATGTGCTACATAAAACGCAGGAACATTTTGGTTATTTGCCTGCCGAAGTACAAGAGGTAGTTGCACAAGAGCTAAATGTTTCGGTAGCAAAAGTATATGGTGTAGTAACTTTTTATTCGTTCTTTACTATGCTGCCTAAAGGGAAGCATCCTATATCAATATGTACGGGTACTGCTTGTTATGTTCGTGGTGCAGATAATGTGTTGCAGGAGTTCAAGCGCCAATTAGGAATTGAAGTAGGCGAAACAACCGAAGATGGCGAATTTTCATTAAGTTGCTTACGTTGTGTCGGAGCATGTGGTTTAGCACCCGTTGTTTTAGTAGGTGATAAAACATACGGACGTGTAGCTCCCGATGGTGTTAAAGCTATACTTGATGAATATAAAAAATAGTGCATTGGATAAAATTTTTGAGGTTGATAATTAAATTTGGTTAAGTTAATTATAGTTTAGGGTTATTTTTTAAATAGGATTCTACCCATATATAAACAATTTACTTTCAAAAATTATCCAATATCTTAAGGCACCTCTCCCTTAACAGGGTTGAGGTGCTTTTTTGTTTTTAGAAATTCTGCTATTTTTGTACGTAGTCAGAATGCAATTCAACGCATGATTTATATTGCTTTTTCACCGTTATATCACCATACTTTGCATCAGTGGCACAGATTTCTTATGGATAAGTATTACCTGATTCCACAACAATAATTAATTGACGAAGGGACTTACTCTGATCAAAATTTTTTTTGAGCCTACCCTTAGAGGAGATGACTTAATTTCCATGGTGCATAGCGAAGATTATATCCGTAAATTTTAAAGTAATAATCTAACTAAAGCCGAAGAACGTCGAATGGGTTTTCCTTTTAGCCAGGCCTTATTAAAACGCGAAGAATTGATTTGTATCGGAACGACACAGGCCGCTTTGCTGGCTTTGGAAAATGGAGTTTCGTTCAATGTGGCAGGAGCACCCATCATGCTCATCGTGATTTTGGCGAAGGTTACTGCAATATATAATGATAGTGCTGTAGCTGCTCAATATTTATTAACATACAACAAAGTAAAACAAATTTTAGTGGTTGATTTAGAGGTGCATTAGGGAAACGGAACAGCAACTATTTTTAAAAATGAACCCAGAGTTTTTACTTTTAGCATGCACTGCCATAATAATTTTCCGTTGCGTAAAGCAAAATCCGATTTGGATATTCCTTTAGAACA
>JAXHVS010000119.1:0-3961 GCA_034189025.1 Bacteroidota bacterium | reverse complement strand
AGGGAAACGGAACAGCAACTATTTTTAAAAATGAACCCAGAGTTTTTACTTTTAGCATGCACTGCCATAATAATTTTCCGTTGCGTAAAGCAAAATCCGATTTGGATATTCCTTTAGAACATTATACCAAAGAGGATGAATATCTAAAAATATTAAAAGACAACTTACCACCATTAATTGAAAAGGTAAAACCGGATTTTATCTTTTTTCAATCGGGTGTTGATATTCTGGAAAACGATAAAATTGGAAAGTTAAGCGTTTCCATAAAAGGTTGTGCCGAGCGCGGCCGGTTAGTTTTTAAAATGGCACATCGGTATAAAATTGCTGTAACCGCATCCATGGGAGGTGGATATGCTGATAATTTGGATGATATTGTCGAAGCCCATTGCAATACCTATCGAATTGCTAAAGAAATTTTTATATAAATTTCATACTAACTTCTTTCAAGAATTTTTCTTCTAATGTTTCGGCAATTCTGCGCACAACAGTTCGTCTTATTTCAAGTTCTACCGGAAGGTTTGGATCTTGATGAGCAATATTGATCCGGGTGCCAATGATAAAATGGATTTCGTCGCTTTCCTTAAGAAGTTTAACAATTTGGTCGGCAGGCCCTTTGCCTAAGATATAGTTATTGTTATATATTTTTAAAATTTCGTGTACTTTACTTAGAGTTAAAATCCCTTCAGTTACCAGATCAATGCCAGGCATATAAGAAATAGGAGGTAGGTCTGGATCGTGAAATTCGAAGCTATCCTCAATTTTCAGTTCTAATTCCCGAGCAATAATATCAGCTGTAGTAGCACCACAGAGTATTTTTTTTCCTTTAAATTTTTTAACCTCACGGGCTAATTTTTTATCTTTTTCCTTCTCATAGGGAGGGCCTGTACAGATTAATAATTTTCTGGGTTCACGAAAATATACCGAAGCACAACTCGAATCATCTTTTGCATGGTAACCATCATTCTGATATGCCATATTAACCACTTTACCAGCAAGTTTATTGGCTGATATGTCTGGATTATTTTTTATTAATCGATGGGTAAACTTTATCAGGTTATCATGGCCCCAACCAAACGGAAATTTATGACTACCCATCCCTGACTGTGTTATTCCATCAGAACAGGTAATAATACGATCTTCTTTCTGCGCGTAAAAGCTACAACTTTTTAACTCTTTACCCGCATTCTTATCACTTTCTAATATAATACATTGCCATTGGGGATTAAAAATCTCATTGTCTCTATAAATGATAGTTTCAGGATTATCATACTCTAAAATTGTAGTTTTACCATCTGCTTCAATATCAATAATGGTGAAAGTAGCATAGCTAATTTGGCGTTGGCTGCAAACCGGGAGTGTATTCATAATAATTTCAGCAATCCGGTTAACATCCTTATGTTCACGGGTAAAATTTAAAGCCATTTTGGATGTTAAGGTTGCTAACATGTTTGCTTTTACACCATGCCCCATTCCGTCTGATAAAACAATAATAATTCGTTCATCGGTTTTTATGCGTTCGGATAAAAAAACATCTCCACATATACGCTCGCCTTCATGATTTTTTTGCTGGCAATCAACTTCTATGTAGAATTGATGCTTCATTCTTTGTTTTTGTTAAACGTTTTGTATAATTCAATGATTGAATTAAGCATTTGTTCTGTTTCTGAGGCTCCTTCACCCAATAAAAATCCGATTTTTTGAACCATCGCCAGATTTTTATCAATAACTTCTGTAACGCGTTTAATTACTTCTTCTTTTCTTACTTCAGGAGCATACATATCTCTGAAAACCGCACCAACAATTTTATCTTTTCGGATCGTAAAAACGGAAAGGTTTAATAATTGCTCATGTATATGGATATCCCTATCTAAAATGTTTTCATTGGTAGAAAAGACATGATTAAATAGATTATAAACATTAAAGGGAAGTAGCGTTTTTAAATCGGCACCAACTAAGCCGGGAATAATTTCGTTAATTGAATCAGCTTCCTCGCCCAATAATTTGATAAAACTATTATTAGATTGAATGATTTTTAAATTTTGGTCGATAATGACAACTCCTGTAGGGAGTTTTTGTAACATATTATTTATAATGTCAGATGCTTCTTGTGCTGCTTCTTTTTCCTTTCTGGCATTTTGTTCTGATTCTTTAAGTGCCTTTTGAGTTTGAGCTAATTTTTCGTTGGAAGTTTTAAGCGCTGTGATATAATCTTGTCTGTTTCGCAGGGTAAATGTGAGACACATATCAATTCTGGCTAGTCCTTTGGATACTGCTATGGCAAAATCACGACAAGTATCATAACCACATGCACTACATCCTAGGTTAGGATCATTATCCTTTTTACCAATTGCTTTTAATACTTCCGCAATTTTCTCTTCTGAAGGTGTTTCTATGCGTTGATCATCATTATAAAAACTTCTTGAATAATCTAAATTCCAATATTTTTCAATTTCTTTTTCCCATTTTTTCAAATCAAAATTATTTAACCGTTTATTGGCGTATTCAGTTACTCGGGTATGCCTGATAAATTTTTCTCCCCTTTTTGATGTCCCTGGGCCCATTAAACATCCTTCACAATAATAAAGGTTAAAATGTTTTTTGATGGTATCAATTTCCTGATTAAATTGTTTGGTGGCATTTAACATATTATATTTTCCCTCAGCGGTTATAACATTTCCATCAAGCAAATCTTCACTAATATGTGCAGCCTGCAATAGTCCATTAGCAATAGGAAAAAGGGACCCTTTGTAACCTATTGGTGAATCAAATTCAGAATATTCAAGCCTACTTTCGTGAATTTTAAATTCTTCAAAAAGCTCACGCAGTTCAATAAATGTAAGTACCGAATTAATTTTACCTTCATCTTTATCTAACAATGCTTCGTTTTTGTTTTCGATACAAGGGCCTATATAAACAATCTGGACATCCTTCCCATATAAATGTCGAGCAATTTTTGCTGTAGCAACCATAGGCGATACAAGAGGTGCCAGATTCTTTATTAAGTCAGGTTGAAATTTTTGAATATAGGAGACAATAACAGGGCAGGCTGTAGATATATAATATTTACCTTTAAAGTTTTTAAAAAGTTCAGCATATTTAAGTGCAATGATATCAGCACCAAACGATACCTCATTAACATAATCAAACCCTAGTTGTTTAATCATCTGTACAAACTTGCGATAATCTGTAATATCATGAAATTCTCCTGAAATACTAGGGGCAACAATAGCTATTTTTTTAGTATTTGATTGAAGTATCTGCTTGGTTTCTTCTTTTGAGTCTCTAAAACGAATGGCATCTTCCGGACATACAGAAGTACAGCTGCCACAACCAATACAACGTTCCGGAATAACTCTTGCAAAATCTCTGTTTACTTTTACTTCAATGGCATTTACCGGACATACTCTTACACATGAATAGTTTAAGTTACATCTTTCTTTTATGATTTCTACGATTGGCATTTGTTTTTAATTTCATGATAAGATATAAAGGTATCAAAATCAATCGTTACTAAAAATTTCATCTAGTAAATAAATAATATTATCAGAGGTAACATTTTGATATACTTTATCATCTACTTTTATTGTAGGGCCATTTTCACAATTTTCAAAACAGTGGCTTCCATGAAAGTATACTTTATCTTCCAGTTGATGATCTTTTATATATTGCTTGATGATTTGAACTGTTTGTTTATTTCCTCTTGAAAAACACGAACTGCCAAGACATATAATAATTTCTTTTTTCATTAAATCCTCCTTAAAACATTAATTCTGCAATTATTATAGCATTTCAGGTTTCAAAATTAATCATTTATTTTCTTCGCACAATCTTATTCTTTTATGTATTTCTTTAATTTCTGGAATTTGAAATTTGCCTTTTGTGTAAGTATTTTATTATTAAAAATTTAATTAAAATCTATTTGTAAGATATATGTTATAAAAAATATAAATATTTTGTCATT
>JAXHVS010000118.1:0-4303 GCA_034189025.1 Bacteroidota bacterium | reverse complement strand
AATTTCTCATCATCAATGTAAATGTAGTATTGACTAACAAACTTATTTACGGAATACATTTTTGTAAAAATATTGCCTTGTTTTGTCTTGATATCTTTATTGGTAAATGTTCTTGTATTCTCAGTTGCTCTAATTACAGCAATTACTTTACTTTTTTTGTTTTTCTTTACCAATTCACTCCTGTTATGGTCTTGGATAAAATCAATTTTTGAATGATATTGTTTCTTCTCTTGCTCTCCCCACCAATGAATTGGGACATCAAGCTTTTCTGTAGTTTTTTTAATGTGAGAATTTAATTTATCTGTAAGTATTCTCATTACTCCATTGCTATGGTTATTAAAACCTAAGTTACGCAACATAGTTATTACCGAACCTTCAACAAATAAACGTTGAATATATCCACGCAAAACGACTCTGTCAAAACTTGTATATTCAAATGAAATGTGCTTTTCTAATGTGTTGTCCTGAGTCGTTTGCATTTTTTGATGCAAAGATAATTACTTACGATGCATTATTTAAATAGACCTTTAGGTCGGTATTTGTTAATAGAATATCTTTGTCGTCATCAATAACAAGAATTTTTCCTTCGTTCATCATAAAAATCGTTTAACTTTAGGGAAATAAAGGTACAAAAATCTATTCATTAAAAGTGTTTCTTTTTGAAACATTTTATGTTCCAAATCGAAACATAAACAGCATCGTGTTAAAATTTGACATATATACAAGTCGATGTAAATAAGTGCTTTGACCCCTATGGCATAAGTATTGTTCTGATTATAAAAAAATGACTATTATGTTAAAAAATTATCTTAAGACAGCTTTTCGAAACTTATTCCGTAATAAATTTTACGCCCTGATAAATATTATTGGTTTATCAGTTGGATTAGCGGTTAGTTTATTGATTATATTTTATATTAATAACGAGTTAAGTTTTGATCAATTTCATCATCAAAAAGATAATATCTTTCGATTAATTCATATTGATGAACAACCGAATGAGTCGTCAAAACATTGTATTACCATGCCTGTTATGGGGCCAGATATTGCAAAAGAATTTCCTGAAATTAAACATTTTGTAAGGTTTATGTCTCCCCGCGAAGGATTTTTTACTTATAATGAAAAAAATTATAATGCAACGAATCTAACCTATTCTGATTCGGCTTTGTTTGATGTATTTGACTTTACTTTATTAGAAGGAAATCCAGAAACAGCTTTAAGTGACCCTTTTACTATTGTTTTAACAAGAAGTTTAGCCCGTAAAATTTTTGGAGATAAAAACCCATTGGGTGAATTCATTACTTTTAATAAAAAAAATCAATTTAAAGTTACAGGAGTCATTAATGATTTTCCGCATAATAGTCATTTACAATTTTCTGCTATTTTTTCTTTTTCGTCATTATATCAAACCATGCCAGAATACCTGTTAAACTGGAATGGCGGTTGGAGTTACTATACCTATTTTTTACTAGAAAACAAGGTTAATGTTGGCGCATTGGAAAATAAAATGTTTGATTTTTATTATGAAAAGATTAATAAAAGATATGAACAAAGTGGATGGCAAGTCACTCCTTTTTTGCAGCCACTTACTGAAATTTATTTATCATCTGAAGTGATTTATGATTCAACCCTAAGAGGAAATCTCAGGAGTATTTATATTTTTAGTATTATTGCAACCCTGATTTTAATCCTTGCGGGGATAAATTTTACCAATTTAACTACTGCTCTTTCGATGAAAAGGGTTAAAGAGGTAGGTGTTCGTAAAGTGGCAGGAGTTACAAATTTTAAAATTCGCACGCAATTTTTGAGCGAAGCAATATTTATAACGTTTATCGCTTTTATTGTTGCTATTATTTTAATTGAAATATTGCTACCTTACTTTAATGATTTAATGGGTAAGCATATAGCACTTTATAACTATGCTAATTTGCCTGTTATTTTATCTACACCTCTTCTGGTTTTTATAATTGGTATTATTTCGGGTAGTTATCCTGCTTTTTATATATCACGCATAAATTTAGTGTCTGTTGCCAAGGGGAAAATTAGCAAAAAACCTAAGCGTACTTCATTAAGTAATGTTCTTACGGTAGTTCAGTTTTTTATTTCTATCGGATTAATTATTGCCAGTATTATTATTTATCAACAGTTAAATTATATACAGAAAAGAGATTCTGGTTATAATAGCAAAAATTTAATGATATTACCTTTAAAAGGTTCTGAATCCTTGAAGAATAAAGACTTGCTTAAGGAACAAATTGCCCGCTTATCCCAGGTGAAAAATGCAGGATTGGGTTCCAATTATCCCGGAAGAGGCGTAACTTCAAACGGCTATTTCCCCGAAGGTTCAGATAAGCCTTTGATGTTTAATGCATTATATGTTGATGAAATGTATATTCCCCTATTTGAGTTTGAAATAAAAAAAGGAAGGAATTTTAATCCTGACATGCAAACCGATAAAGAAAGTTGTATGGTCAATGAAACATTGGTGAATGTTGCTGGGTGGGAGAAACCTCTGGGCAAGATTATTGAGCGAAATAATGTTAAATATAAAGTTATAGGTGTGGTTAAGGATTTTAACTTTTCTACTGTTTATCAGTCGATTGAGCCTTTGATTTTTACCCAACAAAATTATTCGGATCATCTATTTATCAAATTTGAATCCAATAATTACAATATTTCACAACTAAAGAAGATATGGAATAATGTAACAGGAAACGAACCTTTCGAATACTTTTTTCTTGATGATCAATATCGAGAAATTTATAAATCCGAAATTCAGTTTGGAAGTCTTGTACTGGCATTAACAATTTTGGCTATTTTAATTGCAAGTTTAGGAATATTGGGACTAACTACTTTATCCACCGAACTGCGAACCAAAGAAATTGGTATACGAAAAGTATTGGGTGCTAAAACAACAACTATTTTAAAGTTGCTTGTTTTTCAGTATTCTAAATGGATATTAATTGCCAATATTTTAGCCTGGCCTGTGGCTTACTACTTATTAAAAGGATGGTTGCAACAATTTGCGTACCGCACTGATATCTCAATCATTACTTTCATTATCTCGGGGCTTGCTGCATTTTTAATTGCTGTTTTAACAATCTCTTACAGAGCATTAAAAGTGAGTAATATTAACCCTGTAAGTACATTACGTTATGAATAGTATGTATATATGTTGTCATTATTTACTTGTAAAAATTTGCAATATTGGGAAATTTCACAGCTTTCACATTTTGGGTTACGGGCAATGCAAACATAACGGCCGTGTAAAATGAACCAGTGGTGAGCAATGGGAATTAACTCTTCTGGAATGTATTTTACAAGTTGCTTCTCGCTTTCTAAGGGTGTTTTAGCATTTGTAGTTAACCCCGAGAGCTAAAATTGATATTTCTTCATCTGGATTAGAAGCTATGTTAAATATTTCATTATCCGATTTACTTGATTCTATACAATTTAATAAAGCATCTCAGGTTTACTAACGACATAAATGTTAAGTTCCACGGGAAGAGTAAATACCACATGGTAATAAGGTACTTTTATCAGTTCCTTTTCACGCTGCTGTATCCATTCTTCTTGTTTATGCCCCTGGCATTTGGGGCAATGCCGGTTCCGGCAGCTGTTATAGCTGATATGAATATGCCTGCATTGAGGATTAGTACATTTATCGATATGCCATCCCAATTCGGCTGTCCGGCAAACTTCTATGGCATACAAAGCTCTTGCCTGCCAACTATTGAGGGTAAGCTCCCCCAGTTGATGATGATTGCGCCGCAACACATCAGCCACTTCGTATAAAGGAGCCATTACTTAACCGTTTTGTATAGTCTGTCAAGAGGGCAAAATACTCTCTCCCTGCCCATTTGGGCTATATGAAGGTATACCAGGGTACTTCGGATGTCGGTATGGCCCAGCAATTCTTTCAGGGACATAATATCCAACCCCATCTCCAATAAATGCGTAGCATAAGTATGCCGTAAAACGTGTGATGTAACATGTTTGGTTATATCGGTCCGTTTTACAGTCTGCCTGATAATCCATTGAACACCCGTTTCTGAAAACTGTTGTAATTCGCCCTGGCTGTTTTTACCATTAAAAAGCCAAATGTAAGGTTTCTCTGATTCGATGTAGGTTTGTAAACCTCGTGATAAATGTTCTCCAATAGGTACATAACGGTCTTTTCTTCCTTTTCCTTCACGGATATGCAACATCCTTCGGTCTAAATCAATATCCGGAAGTTTAATCTTTAGTAACTCAAATCGTCGTAATCCACAACCATAAAGCATGGCCAGTACTAACCGGTGTTTAA
>JAXHVS010000117.1:0-35322 GCA_034189025.1 Bacteroidota bacterium | reverse complement strand
AGTATAAATAATACTATGTATTCATGTTTCTATCAGTAAAACAAATTCAAAATAAATAATTATATAGAATAAAATTTATAATGAAATTATTTAATTATCCACCCGAAATATGAAGTGATCCTATAAAACCATATAAAAAAATCCCGTTTTTAACGGGATTTTTTTTATATATCTAAATCTTTGCTTAGTTGCATTTAACAACATGTTTCATTTGATATTCAGCACGCTCTTGGTAATCACCTTTCGCAGCTTTTGAATAATTATCACAAGCAGCAGCATTATCTCCTTTTCCCAAATATGCATTTCCTAATTCATAATAAATTTTAGCATCTCTTGTATTTCCTTCTCCCTTAAACAATTCTAACGATTTATTGGCCATTTCAATGGCTTTGTCCCATTGCTCCAAATTATTATAAATAGATGATAAGTAGTAATATAAATCAGAGTCAGCGTCTTTATAATCTAATGATTGGGTAAAAAATTCAGCGGCATCTGTATAGTTTTCTGATTTATATGCTTCTGCTCCTTTTTTGATAAAGTAATTCCCTGCAAGCGATTTAATATCATTCTCTTCTTCGGTTTTATTTTTGGCAATAGCTACTTCAATTCCTTTATTGGCTGTTTCTTTCAATGCTTCAGCATTATCCAGCTCTCTTAATGCCATGGTTTTATAAACATAAACTTTGGCGTCATAAGAATTATATTCTAACGAATGATTAAAAGCAGAAATCGCCTCGTCATATTTTTCTTCTTTTAATAAATTGGATCCTTTAATACGATAAAGTTGAGGAATAATTCCTTCTGCTTTTTTCAAATATTCTTGGTTGTCATAGGTTTCTGAATATTCTGCCAATTTCTCAAACGCATTTATTGACCCGTCATAATCTTTTTGTTTATATAATCCCAATGCATGTTTATACTGCATTACCGGAATTTGTTTAATAGCAGTTGCCCTGTTTTCATTATCAAATTCGCCAAGCTCTTCATATATAGACACACAATTTTTAAAAGATTCTACAGCACCCAAATAATCTTTTGCTTTTGATTTTGACACAGCTTCTTTTAATGCTGAAACTGCATCAGCTGACGTTTGGGCATTTAAATTAACTGCAAAACCCAATAAAAAAATCATTGCAGCTACTGTTCTCATTAATTTCAATTTCATGATATCAATTTTTAGTTTAGAATTTAATTTAACTCTATCTTTATTTTTAGCGGTTAAAAATATAAAAACCAATGAAAATATAAAATAATTTTTAAATATAATTTGGTATATATCTTAATTAATAACAATGTGTTATATTTACATTCACATACTACTCAATAACTATACCATTTTTAGCCATCTGATAAAAAACCTGGTTTTCGGTAAAAACTATCTCAATAATTTCCAGCACAATCAGATTGATAAGTATTTTTTCGGCTTTATATTTAGATAATTTAGCTATACGCATAAATTTAGAAAATGTGATTCTTTTGTTATTTTCCAAATAATCAAACAATATTTTTTCCGGTTCGGCATAGCGTACCAGTACCCCTTTGCCAAACTTCTTTTTATTCCAGGCTTTAAGATATATATTATTAACGATAAAGTTTTGGTCTTTTACCCTAATATATACACGATATTTTCCGTCTTTATTCGGTGCTGTAATCAATTCATCCAATGAGATCTTAGGAATTGTAATCTCAAGCAATGTCTTCCCTTCAATTTGCCATATTTTGGATTCGAACTTAACCATTGGTTTACAATACAAATCGGCAGCTGCCTGTATCATATAAAATTCTTCATCACTTTTTATTCCTGCAACAGACCCGTTATCTCTAACACCAACCAACAACCTTCCTCCATCGGTATTGGAAAAAGCAGCCAGTGAGCGGGCTATTTTTTTCGAATCGGAAATAGAATGTTTAAAATCAAGCTGCTGATGTTCTCCCTGCCTTATCAAATCATAAATATATGCACTCATCACTTTACTATCATCAATATTTAGCGAAGATAAAAAAGTATTTGCACAAAAAAATTTTTACTTCTTAAATTAAAAAACAGGTGAATTCTATAAAGCCTGTGGCCTTACTTACTCAAAGCTTCAGCTCCTCCGACAATCTCAGAAATTTCATTAGTAATGGATGCTTGTCGCGCTTTATTATAGGTTAACTCTAATTCTTTTATTAATGTGGTAGCATTATCGGTGGCTTTGTGCATAGCAGTCATTCGGGCACCATGTTCTGCTGCCAATGATTCTAATAACGCTTCGTAAAAATTAAGCTTTAGCGATTGGGGAATCAAATTTTTAATAATATATTCCTGGTCAGGTTCCATAATATAGTCGAAATTCATAAAAAAATCTTCTTCTTCGCAATAATCAACCTCAACAGGTAGAAACTGATGGCTCGTTAAAATTTGTACTGCTGCATTTTTAAACCGGTTATAAATAACCATCACACGATCATAATCTTTATTTACAAATGAGTCAATAATTTTCTCGATTAAAGGTACAGCTTTGTCAAAACTTAGCTGATCTAAAAGTTCATTATCATAACCAATAATCTTGTATCCCTTTTTACTAAAATAGTCGGTTGCGGCTTTCCCTATTGTTAAAATATCTACATTACCTTGCTCGTTTTCACCATAATAATCCTCATCAATAATACGAATGGTTTCTTTGATAACATTCATATTAAAAGCTCCACATAATCCTTTATTGGATGAAATAACCACAAAAAGAATTCTTTCAGGATACCCGGAACGAGCATAAACATTATCTTCGATAATGTTAACCGATTGGGTGATATTACTTAAAATTTCATTTAATTTATGTGCATATGGCCTTAGGTTGATAACGGAATCCTGTGCTTTTTTTAATTTAGCAGCCGAAACCATTTTCATGGCACTGGTAATTTGGCGGGTAGATTTTACCGATGAAATACGTGTACGAATATCTTTTAAACTACTCATTCGTATATGTTATTAACTTTTTTTATATATTGAAGCCACTTCTGCGGCTAAAGACTCAATGGTTTTAGTTGCATCCTCGCTTAATTCTCCAGCTTTAAGCGTTTTCAATATCTCTTTGTGTTGCATTTCCATCCTATCCAAAAAGTCTTTTTCAAAGGCTTTTATTTTTTCCACCGGAACATCTTCGAGCAGCCCCTTAGTGCCACAATAAAGAATAGCAATCTGTTTTTCAACAGACATAGGCGAATATTGTCCTTGTTTAAGAATCTCAACATTCTTAGCTCCCTTGTCAAGTACAGCCATAGTTGCAGCATCCAACTCGGAACCAAACTTAGAAAAAGCTTCCAACTCGCGATATTGCGCCTGGTCTAATTTCAACGTTCCTGCCACTTTTTTCATTGATTTAATTTGTGCATTTCCACCCACACGAGATACCGAAATACCCACATTAATTCCAGGACGCACTCCCGAGTTAAACAGGTCTGATTCAAGAAAAATCTGTCCGTCGGTAATGGAAATAACATTAGTAGGGATATAGGCAGAAACATCTCCAGCCTGAGTCTCAATAATTGGCAAGGCTGTTAATGAGCCTCCCCCTTTAACTTTATCTTTAATCGCTTCGGGCAAATCATTCATTTTAGAAGCAATTTCATCGGCTTCAATAATTTTTGCCGCACGCTCGAGCAGTCTTGAGTGCAGATAAAAAATATCACCCGGATAGGCTTCTCTTCCCGGAGGCCGTCGTAAAAGTAAGGAAACCTCACGATATGCAACGGCTTGTTTTGAAAGATCGTCGAACACGACTAATGCTGATCTACCGGTATCTCTAAAATATTCGCCGATACATACTCCGGCAAAAGGAGCATAAAATTGCAATGCAGCTGAATAGGATGCAGTAGCTGAAACAATTACCGTATAATCCATGGCACCATGCTTTTTTAACGTTTCGGCAATGTTTGCTACGGTAGAACCTTTTTGTCCTATGGCAACATAAATACAAAAAACAGGGTCTCCCCGGTCGTAAAACTCTTTCTGGTTAATTATAGTATCAATGGCAATGGCTGTTTTTCCGGTTTGGCGGTCGCCAATAATTAATTCTCTTTGTCCACGGCCAACAGGAATCATTGCATCGATAGCTTTTATTCCTGTTTGTATAGGCTCGTTTACCGGTTGCCTATAAATTACACCCGGAGCTTTTCGTTCAAAGGGCATTTCAAAAAGTTCGCCATTGATAGGCCCTTTCCCGTCCAAAGGTTCTCCCAGGGTATTAATCACCCGTCCCAAAAGATTTTCACCCACCTTGATGGATGCAATTCGTTTGGTTCGTTTAACTTTATCGCCTTCTTTTATTTCTTCTGAAGATCCCAGAAGTACCGCACCCACATTATCCTCTTCCAGGTTTAACACAATCCCTTTCATCCCGTTTTCAAACTCGATTAATTCATTGGCTTGCACATTCGATAAACCATAAATACGGGCTATGCCATCACCCACCTGTAATACGCTCCCAGTTTCCTGTAATTCGTTATTCGTAGTAAAGCCTTCCAGCTCTTTCTTTAATATATCAGAAACTTCTCCGGGTTTTATTCCTGCCATAAGATTTTATTTAAATAAATGATTTATTTTAGATAGCTTAATTCAAAATCGTACATCTCTTTTTTCAGGCGATTTAAATAATGGGCAACACTTAAATCCAGTTGTTTATTATCAATCTCGATAATCAATCCGCCAATAATATCCTCGTTTACTTTTTGTTTTAGTTCTACCGAAGCCTTAAACTGTTTTTCAATAGCTTTTACAACTTCTTTGCTTTCCTTTTGAGAAAGTTTAATTGCGGTAGTAATTTCAGACGTTTTAATCCCTTTAAACTGTCGATAAAGATCAATGTAATACCTCAGCATCCCTTTTAAATGATTTTCGCGCTTATTTTTAACTACCAGCTGTAAAAAAATCATGGTATACTTATTTACCTTTTCGGCAAACAAATCGATTAAAACAGCCTTTTTGCGGGATATCTTTATCACAGGGTGCTCCAAAAAAAATAAAATCTCGGGTATTTCTTTTAGCGACTCAAGAATTACTTCAACATCCTGTTTAATCTCTTCTACCAGTTTTTTTTCTCTGGCTAATAAAAAAAGCGATTTTGCGTACCGTACATTAACCTGGCTGTGATACATACTAATTTAGCTCTATATTCTTAACAATTTGGGAAATTAAATGTTTTTGTTTGGAGCTGTCTGAAAGATGCTCACGTAATAATTTTTCGGCAATACCCACCGACAACTCCGCTATTTGGTTTTTTATTTCGTTTATAGCTTCTTCTTTTTCTTTGTAAACGCTTTTACGTGCATCTTCAAGAATCTTTTGTGCTTCTTGTTTAGCTGTTTCTTTCGCCTCTATGATAATTTGATCTTTTGCTTCATTCGCCTCTTTTAAAATATTCTCGCGCTCTAATTTTGCCAAAGCGGTAATTTTTTCATTACCAAACTCAATCTTGGCCATTTCTTCTTTTGCTTTTTTAGCTGCATTAAGGCTTTTGGCAATAGATTTTTCACGAGCCTTTATTGCTTTTAAAATCGGTTTCCAGGCATATTTAATCAGGACAAAAAGTACTATGCTGAATGATAATATCATCCAAAACAGCAAACCGATATCCGGTTTAATGAGTTCCATACGACAATCTTTTAATTAAACGTGTATGCCCAAAAATAATATATGCTTGTTTTCAAATTTAGGCATCCTATATCCCTTTATACAAAAAGTACAAGGAAACACACCACGATAGCAAAAAACGCTACCCCTTCGATAAGGGCTGCAGAAACAATCATATTCGAACGAATATCTCCGGCGGCTTCTGGCTGCCGAGCTATAGATTCTACAGAAGATGTTCCGATTTTTGAAATACCATAAGCAGCTGCAATGGCTGCTATAGCTGCACCAAAAGCTGCACCTACTTTTGATATTGCAGCACCTTCAATAGCTAATAAAATGATTCCTAATGTTGACATAAGTTTATAATTTTAAATTGATAAATACTATTTTAATGGCCTTCTGCCACAGCCATCCCAAAATAAATAGCCGACAGAACCGTAAAAACATATGCTTGTATAAATGCAACCAACAATTCCAAAAACGACATAAAAACCGTAAAAATAACCGAAACAGGCGACACGGCTAATCCTATTACCTCACTAATATTCCCGAAAATAAAAATCAAACTAAAAAAACCAAGAACAATAATATGCCCTGCCGTGATGTTAGCAAACAAACGAATCATTAAAACAAAAGGTTTTATGATAACTCCAAAAAGTTCAATAATGGGAATCAAAGGTAAGGGTACTTTTAACCACCAGGGTATTCCGGGTGCATTAAAAATATGTGCCCAGTAATTTTTGTTTCCCGTAAAGGTTGTAATAATAAAAGTTACCAATGCTAATGCCATAGTAACGGTGATATTACCGGTTACATTTGCTCCTCCGGGAAAAAAGGGCACCAACCCTAAAAGATTATTTAACAAGATAAAAAAGAATATGGTTAATAATGCCGGTGTAAATCTTTCGTAATGTTTTTCACCAATACTATCTTTGGCTACATCGTCGCGGATAAAAAGAATCACTGGCTCCATCAATGATTGTAATCCGGAGGGGGGCTGGTTAGGTTTCCGTTGATACGCTTTGGCTATAGAAACAAAGATAACAACCAAAATGATACAACTGATCATAATGGCTAATACATTTTTAGTAATAGAAATATCGAAGGGGCGGGCGACAATTTCTCCCTTATCATTTATTTCAACAATTTTATTTTTAAATGTTCCTTCTTCGGCAATTGTAAATCCTTTATAAGAATGATTATGTGCTAATTTACTAGACCAAAAAGTTACCCATCCTTTATTTTTACTGTACAAAATTACTGGTAAAGGAATAGATACATGATGATGGTTATAGGTAAACAGATGCCAGCCATAATCGTCCTGTATATGGTTAAAAATAAACTCCCCGGTATCGAATCCTTCATTCTTTTCAGTATGCTCAGCCTGAGAAAGCGTATCAGCATTTGCAGGATGAACCAATGCCTTTGATTGATCAGAAACAGAGGCCACAAAAAATAAAGTAATTATTGTATATAAAAGGATTCGGCACATATATAAAATTTGGATAACTGCAAATTTAAACAATATATCATAAAAGTATCCCGGTAATACCAATAAAAAAAGCAGTACAAAATTGTACTGCTCCTTATTACGTAAAAAAAGCTTTATTGTTACCTATTTTATGCGCCTAATCCTTGACTAATTAAGAAAGTTGCGGCAAAAGCAATAATAGCGTACAACTCAGGGAATACAGCTAAAATAAGTGTATTGCCAAATACATCGTTACCGCCACCAATTGCAGCAATACCATTGGATGTTACCGTACCTTGTTTTGTTGCTGAAAACAGTGCCACAAAACCTAAAAACAGTCCCATGGATAAAATTGCTATACCATTAAACAAAGACATTTCTGGTGTAACAAGATTAAAAAGCTTGTCGATTACGAAATAACCTCCAAAACCATACAATCCCTGCGTACCCGGCAATGCTGCCAAAAGCATGTAGTTACCAAATTTATCAGGGTCTTTTTTTAAGGCGCCAATTGATGCATTACCACCCATTGATACTCCAATAGCACTTCCTATTCCTGATAGTGCAATCATAAATGCTAATCCTGCATAAGCTAAATAAACTGCTGTGTTTGCCATAAATTTATTCTCCTATTTTTTTATTTATTTCTATTTTGAAAATGGTTTATATTTTTTCCCGCCGCCCATAAAGCCGGCATTTTTATAAAATTCAACAAAAGTTAAACGTAACGGATGAACAAAAGCCCCCAATGCTGCCATAAATATATTTAGTCCGTGGCCAATGATTAAAACAATGATAAATGGGATATAACTCAGGAAACTTCCACCCAAAAATTGCGCAGCAATTTGATTAAATACCAATCCTAAAATTGCACTGGAAATGCCTAATGCAAATAAACGAATGTAGGATAGTAAGTCGCCAAAAACTCCGGTGATCATGTTGTATACATCATAAAGGCCAGAAAAAAAGCTAACAATCATATTTTTCTCGGGATTAGCAAAAAGTAAGATCATTGCAATACTAATAGCTAATCCGATAGTTTTTATTATTCCAAAACCCTCTGTGTTAATACCAAATTGTTCCAGTGCGATAAAAGTTCCAAACGTTAATACTAACAAAATCCATCCCATGGTTGATAATCCATATTTTAAACTTCCTCCCTGTCTTATTTGGTTGGCTGCTTTTATAAACATACCGTAAAAAATCTGGAGACCACCAACAGCAATGGAAAACCAAAATAACTGAAGTGGTTCTAAAATAATATCTTTTAAAGGATATGCCTGTACATTAATTAGCTCAACACCAAAAAAGGTTCCTGAGATAAGCCCCATAATTACCGTAGCCCCACCTAAAATTGCAGCCAGTGTAAACATGGGTTTCAGACTTTTTTTCACTTTTTGCCTGAAAATCAGTGTACCGATTAAAATAAGTAATCCATAACCGGTATCGCCTACACAGAATCCAAAAAACATCATAAAGAACGGTGCAAAAAATGGCGTTAAATCCAACTCTTTATAATCAGGCATATCAAACAAATCGCTGATAGGTTCGAAAAGCCTGGAAAACTTGTTGTTTTTCAACTTAATAGGGACCTTATCTTCTTCCGAAGGTTTCGAAGAAATATAATACACATCCTGTTTGTCGAGAAATGTTTCTAAATCAGCTTTTTTATCTTCCGGAACCCATCCTTCGAGCAACATTACCTTTTCTTCGGCTTGTTTTTCGGTATGATTTTTTGCCAGTTCAAAATCTGTTTCGTTTTGAAGCTTAAGTCGCTTTTCTCTTAACTGAGGTTGATATTTTGCTGCATATTCATCAAAAGTAGCCTCAATCTCTTCTACCCGTTTTTTGTTTTCTTCGCGTTTTTTCAACAGCTGCGATAATGGTTCTTCGGGTAATTTTATTTCTTCTGCATCAAGTGTTATTTCCTCGTCAGATTGTTGAAAAACCACAAAATAAACCTTGCCATGTTGCCGGTTTATTATTTGCAGATAGTAGTCTTCATTCCACTGTTCGTTGAAATTTTTTTCACTACATTCAAAAAAGCGCAGTTTTATGTTTAGCTCCGCCATTTTTTCTTTCATCTCCGGCGTAAAATCACCCCAAGGTTCGGCTTTTTGAATATCTTTATTCAACGAAGATTGATCCTGTTCTATCTCTGACAGTTCAAGGGTTAGCTCCTTAACATTTTCAACCACGGGAACCTCTTCCTGTTTGCCTTTAACTTCCTGCTCTTCTTGCCCCCTTTTTTCAAGAAACTTTAGTGTTTTATTAATCTCACTAATCTGATGAAGCGATGATTTTATGTTATCATCAATTTCTTTCTTTTTCTCAATTATATGAAGGACCCCTAATTCCTGAAGGTGCTCAAGAAAAGGAATATAATCCTTATGATAAATTAAGAAAGAATATTTTATCATTGGCGTAATCATCAGGCAGCCTCCTTATCTTGTTGTCTTTTCTTAACAATTTTCTGTGCCGATTTCGAAAGATTTTCCTCATCTTCAAGGAAACGTTTAATTTTCGAAATGGCTTCTTCGTAACCAGGTATTTGAACCTTTTCGTACAGATTCACTTTCTGTGTTGTTTTTTTCCTGGCATAATCTAAAAGCTCCATTTTTCGTAAGAAAAAATCACTTTCGATAGATATTTTTACTAATGATTTAATAATTTGAACTCCGCCTAAAAACCAACTTGGTTTATTAAACAGGCTAAAATCCTTTATTTCAAAAATTACATCATCCAGGATAGGCGTTTTTACACCGGCAATCTTCTTAAAAGACATTTTAACATCTTTAACCGTAATAAGATCCTCCTCAAATTCGCCCCAAAGCCTTACCATATCCTCGTATTCTTTCATCTGCCTTTCGAGTTTCCTGAGCAGCTCTTCCGACTGGTCTTTAGCACGCTTAACTTCCATACGCAAGGCCGCCTCCTTGCTTTGCAAAGTAGGTAGAGCCCTTAAACGCATTTTAAGTTGTTTGTTTAGATGCTGTAATGATGTTTTATTATATTGAAACTTTATTGCCATATTTTTTCAATTTCAGGTTTCAGATTTCATATTTTATCTATTCTTATACTTAATTCCATTTATTTCAGATTTCCTTAAGTAATTTATAAATCCACTTAGCATTTTGCTTATAGAACTTGCTTTATTATACAATTCTTCAAATTCTTCTTTAGAAATATAACTTTGATCAAGTGCTCTATAAGATTGTGATCTTACCTCGCCGCATGAACCTTTTGATATGCTTAAAAACTGCATGAATTCTTTATTCCCGTCTCTTTCATATCCCTCAGCAATATTATCCATTATTGAACCAGAAGATTTTTGGATTTGACGAACTAACTCAAAATCTTTACAAAAAAGATCTTTTTTTGTTAAAGAGTAAACTATTTTACATAACTCTCTCGCTACCTGCCAAACTTCTAAGTCTTCAAATTTTTCAATTTTTGCCATAATATTAATCTGAAATATTAAACTTGAAATCTGAAATTAATTATTTTTTGGCCAGTATTTTTCTACTAAATCCTTCTTGATTCCTACCTCTGCAGGTTTAAAATGTTTGTCAAATAAATTCCAGCTTGTAGATAACATTTCGTCCACCTCTATATTTACATCAATGGCCAATAATTTTTCGGAATAGTCTTTTGCAAATTCAAGGGCGCGCTCATCGTAATCCGTAAGGTCAAATCCATTTTCCAGCTTGGTTCGGGCATTGGCTGCATCAGCATATAGCCGAACGGCAGCATTCATTACCTGCGGATGGTCTTCACGAGTTTTCTTGCCAATAACCAACTGTTTTAATCGGGATAAACTTCTAAACGGGTCAACAATAACTTTTCCAATATCGGAATCTTTACGTAAGAAAAGCTGTCCCTCGGTAATATATCCTGTGTTGTCAGGAATAGCATGCGTAATGTCACCACCCGACAAGGTTGTTACGGCAATAATAGTAATGGAACCCCCATCAGGAAACTGAACAGCTTTTTCGTAAATCTTAGCTAAATCACTGTATAGCGAACCGGGCATACTGTCTTTCGAAGGAATCTGGTCCATACGGTTCGAGACGATACTCAATGCATCGGCAAAAAGAGTCATATCGGTTAAAAGCACCAATACTTTTTGTTTTTTGTCAACAGCAAAATACTCGGCTGCCGTTAATGCCATTTCAGGTACCAACAGACGCTCTACCGGAGGGTCTTCCGTTGTATTAACAAAACTGATAATTCGGTCTAACGCCCCGGCATTGTCGAATACATTTTTATAGTATAAATAATCATCGTTGGTTAATCCCATTCCCCCCAGGATAATTTTATCGGCTTTTGCACGAAGGGCCACCATCGACATTACCTGGTTAAACGGTTGGTCGGGGTCGGCAAAGAAAGGAATCTTTTGTCCTGTTACCAACGCATTATTCAGGTCGATACCGGCAATACCGGTAGGAATAAATTCAGAAGGTTGTTTTCGTCGAACCGGATTTACCGAAGGGCCCCCAATTTGTCTCTCTTCACCTTCAATTTCAGGGCCTCCATCAATAGGATCTCCGTAGGCGTTAAAAAATCGTCCGGAAAGTTCTTCACTCACCTTTAAGGTAGCAGGACGTCCTAAAAATATCACTTCAGCATTGGTAGGAATTCCTTCGGTACCACCAAAAACCTGCAACGTTATTTCGTCGCCAATAATTTTCACCACCTGAGCCATCCGGCCATTTACCACAGCAATCTCGTCATAACCAACATCCGTAGCATTCAACGAGCAGGTTGCTTTTGTAATCTGGGTGATTTTTGTATAGATTTTTTGAAATGCTTTTGTTTCCATTATTCAGCTTTCTTTTCTTCAATTATTGTTTTAAGTTCTTTCTCGTTTTGTTTGAACTTATCTGATTCAAACTCCGAATAGTTCATCTGTTTCATTTGATTAATTACTCGTTTAAAGTATGAAGCAACTTCCTCAAATGATTCGAAAGAGAATTTAGTATGATATATATCCAGTACTTTATTTACCATATATTTCTGTCGTTCCAAGGGTGTTGAGCTATCGACTTCATCAAAAGCATCTTGCTGAAGAATAATAAAATCTATCACTTCAGCTTTCCAGAATGTAACGTGATAATCAACCGGAACCCCGTCATCTCCAAGAATGTTAATTTGTTCTGCCACCTCACGTCCTCTGGTTAAAACATTTCTGAGTAAGCTCAATTTCTCGGGCCACTCCGGATCGATATTTTTTCTGAAATACTCTTCTACTTCGGCATATTCGGCATATTTTGAATAACTATCCAGCGGGTCAATCGCAGGATATCTTTTACTGTCGGCGCGTTGCTGCGACAATGCATAAAAACAGCGGGCTGCTTTTTTGGTCGATTCGGTTACCGGTTCTTTCAGGTTACCACCAGCAGGAGATACGGTACCGATAAACGTAATCGACCCTGTTTTATCATTATTTAAATAAACAAACCCTGCTCTTGAGTAAAAGTTTGAAATAATCGCCGGCAGGTCCATAGGGAATGCATCCGGCCCTGGTAATTCCTCCATTCTGTTCGACATTTCACGCAGAGCCTGTGCCCAACGAGAAGTAGAGTCGGCCAGCAATAATACTTTTAATCCCATGGCTCTGTAATACTCGGCTATGGTCATTGCGGTATAAACAGAAGCTTCACGGGCAGCAACCGGCATATTGGATGTATTCGCAATAATAGTGGTACGTTCCATCAGTTTTCGGCCCGACCGTGGGTCATCCAACTCAGGAAATTCGGTAAAAATTTCTACTACTTCGTTGGCACGCTCACCACAAGCAGCCATAATAATCATATCGGCTTCGGCTTGTTTGGAAAGCGCATGCTGCAAAACGGTTTTTCCTGTTCCAAATGGCCCAGGAATAAATCCGGTACCCCCTTCGGCAATTGGATTCAACGTATCAATAACACGAACCCCTGTTTCCAATATTTTGAAAGGACGTGGCTTTTCTTTATATGCTTTAATGGCTAATTTAACCGGCCATTTTTGCGTCATGGTTAACTCTATCTCTTTACCCTCTTTATCAGTAACTACTGCTATTATATCCTTAATGGTATATTCTCCTTCTTTAGCTACGCTCTTTACGGTATATTTTCCTTTAAATTTAAAAGGAACCATAATTTTATGCGGCATCCAGTTTTCGGTCACTTCGCCAAGCCAACCACCGGCTTCAAGAATATCTCCTTCTTTAGCAATGGGCTTAAACTCCCATTTTTTATCATCTTCTAACGGGTTGGTTTGCTCTCCCCGTTGTAAGAAAACTCCTTCCATTTTGTCCAGGTCGTTTTGCAGCCCGTCAAAATTTTTGGAAAGGATACCAGGCCCCAGGGTTACTTCCAATAAATGACCTGTAAATTCAACTTTATTATGCATTTTCAGTCCACGGGTACTTTCAAATACCTGAACATAAACTTTGGTGCCGAGTACTTTAATTACTTCGGCCATCAATTTAGTCCCTTCTAAATCGATATAGCATATTTCATTTTGCTGAACAGGGCCGTCAACCTCAACATATACAAGGTTGGCTATAATCCCTGATACTTTTCCTGTTGTCATTTTATTTGTTTTTTCCATTTATTGCAAATTCTTTAGGAAATTCATAACTAGATTTTAAATTGTCAATGATTTTACGGAACATTTCACGTCCTGTTTCCTCATCGAGTCCTAACCATCGATAAGCCATATCAAGCTTTATGATATACGCCAAAACAACTTCTACAGAAAAATAATCAAACAGGGTCATTTCCTCGACCTTATCCCATCTCAGCTGGTCAAGGCCTTTTTCCCGGGCTAAAAAATTATCTTTTTCTGCCAAAACAATAACATCAGCTGCTAAAGGCAAATCAACAGACAAACCAAAATCTTTGGCACTACTTTTAGCCATTTGTTCTGTTACCCAGTTATTTCCAATAAGTTGCTTTTCAATGTCTATATCATATTTTCGGCAGTTTAATCCGGTTAAGATATTTTTTATATTCAGATTATATTCAAACCACTGTTTTAAAAACTTATTTTTTGTTTTCAAAACATAGTTATAATACATTTCGGTAAGTTTATTCTCCCAACTTTTATCAAAATCTTTTGTTTCTTCTTCCTCCTTATATAACTTCACAAAATCATACATGTATTGGGGAAGAATATTTTTGGGGTCATCGGAAAATTCTTCTTCAAAATCCTGTAAAGTAAAATTCCCTAATTTATTAAACTCTTGTGGTTCTTCCTGCTGAAGAAACAGTAAAAGATTTTTGTTATCATAAGGTAAAAATAAGCGTTGGGCCAGCCGGTAATCCTCGGGAAAGAGTTCATCTTTTAATACTTGTTTAAAATCAAGCATAGAGAAGTTAATATCATCTTCATCGAGATAGATATCCGGCAATCCTGCTATAAAATAATGGTAATAATTACGAAACATACTTACTCTCCCTGAAATAACATTTCACCCGTTTTGGGCCGTAAATAGCTTTTAAAGAAATTGATAAAATCTTCTTCGGTAAAACTAATTTTGTAGGAATTGTCGGCCGGGCCAATTTTAAAACCTCCTCTGAATGCATCGCTAAAGCTTAATTCAAGCTTTGCATTTAATTCTTTCCCTGTTTTGGCTTTAAAATATTTTTCAAACTCTTTTTCCAGCTTTTCAGGAAGCAAAACAGACAGGCCTATAGATTCTTTTTTCTGAGGATCCCAGTTTTTAATTACTGTTTCAATAATTTCTTTTACGAATTTATCATCGTCAAAAGCTTTTTTAACGGGCTCGTCAATAACCTTGCTGGTTATTAGATCCGTAATTTGCTGTTTTACCTTTCGAACGGTTTGTTTTGAAGCCAACTCTAATTCTGCATGCACATTTTTCTTTATTTCTTCAGATTTTTGTTCTGCCTCCTCAATGATGCCTTTGGCTTCTTTCTCGGCATTCTTTTTAATTTTATCTGCTTCAGCTTTGGCCTCTTTGATTATTTTATCGGCTTCTTCGTTCGCTTTTTCGACACCTTCGTTGTAAAGCTTTTGTGTTAATTCCTGTAGTTTATTTTCCATTGTACAAAGGTCTATAATGTTTTACAAATAATTGAAATACAAATCTACTAACTTAATTTAATTTCTCAACAAATAATTACTTTTTTAGATACTTAAATTCTTTATACAAAAAGAATATTAACAAGTTTTAAATTTTTATATGTTTTAAAAAATAGGAATAAATAAATGTTCCCAAACATTCAGTGTGGGCAAATGTAAAAGAGTAAAAATAATTTTCCAAACTATTTTGTTATTTTTTTAACAGTGTTATTCAAATAACAGCATGTTATAAAATAACCTATTTTTTGTTAAAATATTTAAGCATTAATAAAACTTCAAAAAAAGTATAAATGAAATAGAGGATAAGGAAGGTAATGAGAAAAAATTTAGCGTGAGTTGGGTTAAAGAGTGCAAACAATACAATAAACACAAGGTATATCATCATTTTAATTCCAGAAATCATGATAAACCTTGAAGAAAATCGGCTATGTCCTTCTGTACTAACTTTTAATATAGAAAAATGTAAGGCCCCTGTTAATACAGCAACAATAAACAAATTTAACCAAAAAACCGGATGGTAGTATGTTGACAAAATCGTTCGAAAAAGAATGAGCGCAATGAGCCCTAAAGAAATGGTTAAAATTGCTTCTTTGATTAAAAATTTTTTAAAAGCTTTCATGCGATTGCATAATTGTTTTATTTAAAAGGCTTAAAAAATCTCAAATTTTCAATGATTAAATTTAAGCCTTCACATTCCTGGCAAACAATAGAAGTTATTAAAAAATCGCCAATTATTAATCAAATAATTAAGCGCTTCGTTGTTCTTTTTCTCTAAATTTTGATTCTGTTGTGTTGACATTTGTACGCGAGCCGTCGCTCATATTACAATTTCCTGTAAAGGTTGAGCCGGGTTCTATAGCTAATTTTTTGGTAATAATATCACCGTTTATTTTAGCAGTTGCTTTAAGTGAAAGCAATTCACCAACTTTAATCTTTCCATTTATTTCACCTAACACTTCTGAATTTTTACAAGCTATCTCCCCTTTTACTCTTCCTGTTTCGCCAACCACAACTTTACCCGTTGTGTTCAAATTTCCGTTTAAAGCACCATCAATTCGGATATCTCCATTTGATTTTATATCACCTGTAATTTCAGTTCCAACACCAACTAAATTAATAGCAGCTGTAGTTTCTGGTTCATTATTTTTTGCCATTGTAAAATTCTTTTTTTGTTAAAACTTCACTCTATTATTTAATTTATCGAACAAATATATTATTTTTTATGCAAGGAGTCATATTTTACCTTAAAAAAGATACGCGTATATAACAGCATTTTTATCTATTTTATTGTTTTAATTTTATTCTTTTTAAATTGGATAAAAATTAATTCCAAAAAGCAATTCAGTAAAGAATGATTGATGCTCGGGTAAATAACCAATTCGCAAGCCGGTATTCAATGGAAACATTGTACGCAATAAATGGTAATCCATTGAAAGATCGATACCAAAACTAAAAAATTCTTCTTTAGTGGTTTTAGGTAATGAAGAATTTTGAGTGTATGTATTGTATTGATTTATGGCAAAATCCACAAATAACGCTCCTCTAACGCGTTTTACATAAAACAAAGGCCCCACATTCCAATCGGGGTATGCAATAGGAAAAACATAATCGCTATAAAACTTAATTAATTTTTCAGTTCTTTGACGAGACATCCCTCGTGGAAAACGAAACTGGGAAGAATATAAATAGAGTTTAGGGCTTTGGTATTGATATCCAATATCGAATTTAAATCCATGATCCTCAAAAAAACCGGGTAAATATATTCGCGAATCGATGGTTGATATGTAACCAAAAAAATCTTGGTCAAAAGGTGAATTATATAAATTATAATCAATAAAAACACCTTGTCTGGGTTGAATATCACGATGTGCTTTTCGGGTATAAAAAAACAAATACAATTGATAATTCATAAATTCTAATCCTTCTTGATAATAATTATCAACATATTGATAATAATATCGGTTACTATATTTAAATGTAATACCCGGATAAAAGCCTGCAACATATTTACCCCGGCTTAAATTAAAAGGAATGTATGTTTCAACTGTGAAATTAGTATTATCGTACTTAAGTTGTGGAGTCCATGCAACATCAGAAGCTGCAAAATATTCGTGACGATCACCATAATCGGCCGTTAATTTTATATAAGGATACAGCCCTTTATAAATAAAAGAAGAGGTTAAATAATGATGGTTGTTTTTATAAGCATATCCTAAAACAGTTTCCATTGTGCTTAATTTATTCTGCGAAAGAAGCATAACGCCTGGATGAATTTTTCCATAAATTTCTGAAAGATCACTTAAATTATACTGCAAATCAATATCATCAAAATCAAAATACAAGGGTGCCCAACTATGAAAATAAAATAGATTGGCCAGCCTGGAATAATGTTTTATAGTATATTCTTTATTTGGAATAGTGTCATATTTTATTTTTTCTGTCTCTTGAAATGATAATTTTTCTGCGAGATAATCTGGCTTAACTGTTCCCATTTCTTTTTTATGCCACAACGCTCTTTCTATAGGTATTTTAGAAATACCGAACCCTTGCGAACTATATTCACTTGCAAAAATATGTTTTGCATTCGCATCTAAATCAAAATCATAAATTCCAAGTCTTGATGCAGTCAATTGATAAAAAAATTGACTATTAAAATGGTATGCATAAATATTATCTATTCCATTATAGGTTGAATGAAAGAAAAGATAATCAGATGTAGGATATATCCGCTGAATATCAACATCTGGGATAGCAAAAACAGTTTCCCATTTTTCTGTGCTAAAATCATATCGACTTACCTGTTTTTTATTCCCGTTAATTTCTATAACATAAATATATTTTTCATCAGCAGACCATTGAGGGCGTTGAATAAAGTTACCATTTGGCGAAGCAATTTTTTTTGCTACAAAACCATTATATGAACTAATAATATTTAAAAAATATTCATTCTTAGAATCTACTTCTATTACTGCTATTTTATTGGCATCGGAAGAAATATCCGGGCTAAAATACCGCACTTTATCAACTACCAGCTTTTCCTCTTGAGTTTCGATATTAAACAATTTAATGGCGGTGTATTCTCTATTATGCCACCTTGCATCAGGCCTGTATTCTGCCCAAACAATGAATTTTCCGGTTACTGAAAAATCATCGGAAATGAGAGGCCCCGGTTCCCATAAAACTTTTTCTCTTTCTTCGCTTATCTCTACAAATTGAGGAATGTTAGAAAAACCTTTTTTTAGGGCAATTACTTTCCCTTTTACAAAATATTGAGGATGCACATAATCGTAATAATCTTTTTTAACAGGATTAATAAAGTTCGTTGGTGTATATTTTATTTTCTCGCTTTCCTTTGTCCACAAACTATCTAAAAAAGAAAAACTTGCCTGATATAACTTTTTATGCGAGAGGCCGGAATATTTTTTTAAGCCCTGGTTAAAAGCAAAATTTGTAGGTAATAAAGTGTACGAGTTTTTTGCAACATGGTCTACCGCCTTACTCCATTTATCCGCTCCATATTTAGCTCTAAAATAAGCAGTAAATTGATAACCATACTCATAATGATTCGGCACATAATCTTTATACGATCCAAAAAGAAATTTATCAAATGAATATTTTTTTTCATCATTTAATAAATGGGCACGTATTCCTCTTTTAAAATAGGGTAGACGCCCTCGCCCAAAAGTAGAAAGCGCAGTTTCCGTCACTACCGCATCTCCTTCATAAAACCACATAGGCAATTGCCCGGCCACTAAACCAGTTGCCTGTTGACCAAACACTAAAGATAAAATTTTGGTTATTCCCTGATTTAATTTATCGATTTGAACTACATGCCGCAACTCATGTACACACAGTTGTTGTAACCAGTTTTCAGGATACATATCCTGCGAAGGAACGGGATACAATTCCATCCTTTTGGGAGCCCATGAAACATATCCGTTAGAACGGATGCTCTGCGAATGAATGATTACTGAAATTTTCTTTGGTTGATGATTAAGTGATCTGCCAACTTTTTGATAATTAAATTCTAAAATATTTGCAATTTTTTGTGCAGTGGCCTGATATTCTGAAGGAAAAATAAGCTGAAAATTGTCTGTATTTATTTGCTTCCATTTTATGGATGCCGGATCTTGCCCCGTTGAATAAAATTGTCCATAAGAAGGAATAAAAATAAAAAAGATTACCAGTAATAAAATTACTCGATAAATATATCGCATAAAGTTATTTTTGAACAACAGTTTTTTGCGTATTAAAGAAACCTTTTTCTCCTGTAAATTTAATAATATATAACCCATTTCTTAAATGTTCAACAGGAAATTCATAATTATTGTTCTCTGACATATATGTCGTGTTTTTAAAACAAACTTCTCCACTCGTTGAAATTAATTCAATTAAAACATTTTGAGGCTGCATATTATGTGTTGTAATCTTTAAGATTTCTTTTACAGGATTAAGTATTTTTATTTGTTTGTTGTTATTGAAACCGGGCTCAACAGCTGTTGCTGCAAATACTTTATAATAATACTCATCACTTGAAATGATTTCCTGATCAAGATGGTTGTATCCAGCTACCCGAAAAAATATTTCAGTACCCTCCTCATGTTGAGGAATAAATCCTTTAAATGAATATTTTTCAAGATTCATTATCTCGTAATTATTATAATTGTCTGATGAATATCCGTATTTTATTTTAAGTTCTTGAATTGTATCTGTTTTATCTGTTAAATCAGCAAAAACAGAAACATTTTGGTTGCTTCCCGGATTTTCAGGGATAAAAAATACATTAGAAATATTAAGGTTTGTCGCATTTTGGTTAATTTTTAGTTCCAAATAAACAGGTAAATGATCGGACATATTATATAAAGCCTGTGCAACATTAACCGGCACACCTGCATTGGTGGTAAAATTTAATGCATCATCAAAAAAGCTGCCATCCTGGCCTATCGTTGTATATGAATGATCAATATACTGTAAATTTTTAGTCCCACTAATAATATCATTTGATGCTAAAATAAAATCGAATCGGTCATCCGATCCTCCTGAAGAGTAGCAGTCGCCACTGATGTGTGTGGATTGTGTATGATAATAACGGTAATCATAATTCTTATGCCACTCTCCAATCTGGTTGGCAGGGTCGTTAAAAGCATATTCAGGATAAGTAGGGTTTATCAGATTTTGAAATGCTTTTTCAGTTGGAGAGTATAAGTTTAAATCGCCCAGCAGCAATATATTCCCAGATTCTTCAGAATTTTTTAAGTAATTCATGATTACTCTTGTCTCAAAATCTCTTTGCTCTTTATTATCGTTATAAGAACCTGCCTTTAAATGAGCTACTAAACAAGTAACAAAAACCGTATCATTAGTTTGGGCTAGATCCTCCGCATTAAAATAGAACTGATAGACATTAAAAATCTTATTTATCCCTGAATAATAAAAACTTAAAGGGTAATGCCTTTTTAAGGTTAATTTTTCATAATTATAAAAAACGGTATTGGCTAAAAAAGTCTCAGGAAATTCAGTTCTTCTATAATTTGAAATTCCATCAACATTTAAAGCATTTTCCAGTAAATAGGTAGCATCATCCTCAATCGGATATTCCTCCTCCCCATCCAGTTCATTCACCGAAAAAATATCCGGTTGTATATATTGAATAATCTCTTTCAAGGATTCGTTTTTTTCGTCAATATTATTGTTATTATTATCGCATTCATAATAATTCTTTCCATAATAAAGCAGGTTGTAATGCATTACCTTTAATGTATCCTGCGCATTTGCCCATAAGGTAAATAAAACCATTATTAAAATAAAAAAACTTTTTTTCATTATATGTTTAACTAAATTTTTTTTGCTTTATAGCCTTCTTGAGTTAAAATTTTGGTGATTTTTTCTCTAAAATCTCCCTGTATTAATATTTCTCCATCTTTAACCGAACCACCCACAGCACATTTTGTTTTTAATATTTTAGCCAAATCTTTCAAGTCTTCATCTGTTCCCACAAAACCGTTCACAAGGGTAGCTTGTTTTCCACGTTTCTTTGCTTTAGTATCCAAATAAACTTTTAAATTTTGTTGATTAGGTGGAAGGGTTTTTTTCTGTTCTCCATCATTTTCATATTCATATTCAAAATCCGGATTGGTTGAATAAACAATATTTTTTCTTTTATTTTTATTCTTTTTTGCCATTATTCAAATCTTTTTTATTAAATAAAAAATTTTAGAATTTGGCTAAATTACGTAATTTCGAATCAAAATTTTTATCCATGCTATTTTTTTAAATTTTACACACAATAATTTAACCATTTAATCCATTAATTATCAGAATTGAATTAGATTTGAACCTAAATAAAACTTTTAAAACCCATGAATAATTTTAAAATTGTCAATCGAATCAGTGGATGGATTATTTTCCTCATTGCTGCCACCGTATATCTTTTAACCATTGAGCCTACCACCAGTTTTTGGGATTGTGGTGAGTTTATTGCTTCGGCTTATAAACTACAGGTGGGACACCCGCCAGGAGCTCCAATATTTATGATCGTATCCCGTTTTTTTACTTTTTTTGCCGGAGGAGATGTAACCAAAGCTGCCATGATGGTAAATGCAATGTCTGGTTTAGCCAGTGCATTTACTATATTATTCCTGTTCTGGACCATTACTCACCTGGCTAAAAAAATGTTTCCACAAACAGACAGCTTATCGATGGCACAACTCATTGTTATTATTGGAAGTGGTGCTGTTGGTGCATTGGCTTATACTTTCTCAGACACATTTTGGTTTTCTGCAGTAGAAGGTGAAGTGTATGCAATGTCATCATTATTTACCGCTTTTGTTTTTTGGGCTATTCTTAAATGGGAAAATATTGCCGATGAAAAATATTCTAACCGTTGGCTTGTGTTAATTGCTTATTTAATGGGCTTATCCATTGGAGTACACTTATTAAACCTGTTAGCAATACCTGCTATCGTTTTTGTATTTTATTTTAAAAAATATGAAATTACACCTGCCGGAATATTTAAAGCATTAATTGTTTCCATGATTATACTGGGCTCTATTATGTATGTTATCATTCCCGGCCTGGTAAAAGTAGCTTCATGGTTCGATCTGCTTTTTGTTAATGGTTTTGGCCTTCCGTTTAACTCAGGAGTGTTTTTTTATATTGTACTCCTTCTTGGTTTAATTATTTGGGGATTATATTACACCTCAAAAAAGAAAAAAGTTATTTTAAACACTATTATTCTAGGAATAACAGTTATTGTAATTGGATATTCCAGTTTTGCTATGATTGTTATTCGATCCATTGCCAATCCTCCCATGGATGAAAATAATCCTGAAACTGTTTTTAATCTTTTACACTATATTAACCGTGAACAATATGGAAGCAGGCCATTATTCAAAGGCCAATATTACAACGCTCCAATTGTTGATAGCGAAACTCCTTATACTTATCGACAAAAAGACGGAAAGTACATAAAATCTTACAGTTTAAATGATGTATACGAATATGATGAAAGGTTCACAACCATTTTCCCAAGAATGTATAGCCCTGATCCCGGTCATGTAGAAGAATATAAAAAATGGGCAGATATCAAAGGAAAGAAAGTAACCATAACCAACTATCAGGGAGAACAAGAAATAAGGCATGTTCCAACTTTTGGCGAAAACTTGAAATTCTTTTTCCGGTATCAATTGGGACATATGTATTGGCGATATTTCATGTGGAATTTCTCGGGTAGGCAAAATGATACTCAAGGGCATGGAGAGTTATTAAATGGAAATTGGATAACCGGAATCAATTTTATTGACAATAAACTCATCGGCCCACAGGAAAACTTACCTGATAGCATGAAAAATCATAAATCGCGGAATACTTATTACATGTTACCATTGTTACTCGGGCTTATTGGATTCTTTTTTCACTTAAAGCGCCATACGAATGATTTTATTGTGGTATTACTGCTATTTATATTTACCGGTATTGCCATTGTTGTTTACCTTAATCAATATCCCTTGCAGCCGCGTGAGAGGGACTATGCCTATGCCGGCTCATTTTATGCTTTCTCCATATGGATTGGATTAGGGGTTATGGGGATTTACAACTTTTTCAAAAAAAGAGCAAATGCTGTTTTTAGTGCCTTATTAGCAACCGTGTTATCTCTTGTTTTCGTTCCCGGAATCATGGCCAAAGAAAACTGGGACGACCACGACCGTTCGAACCGTTATATGGCCAGAGATTTTGCTTATAACTATCTAAACTCATGTGCACCTAATGCTATATTATTTACACATGGAGATAACGATACATTCCCACTGTGGTATGCACAAGAAGTGGAAGGTATTAGAACAGATGTGAGAGTAGTAAACCTTTCGTTACTAAATACCGATTGGTATATTGATCAGATGAAACGTAAAGCATATGAATCTGAACCGGTTCCTTTTGGGATGACTCACGAAGAATATCTTAACGGAGTTCGCGATGTTATTTACATCAATGACAGAATCAATGACTATGTTGATGCTAAACGTGTTATAGACTTCCTGAAAAGTGATGATAAAAGAACAAAATTACAAGTGGGAGCCAACGAATGGATTGATTACCTGCCAACAAATAAGATTATTGTGCCTGTTGATTCGGCAAAAGTGGTTTCTAATGGAACAGTAAAACCCGAAGATGCTGATAAAGTAGTTTCAGAAATCAGGTTTGAAATCAATAAACAAAGAATTGTAAAAAGCGAAATGATGATTCTTGACCTGTTAGCAAACAACAACTGGGAGCGCCCTGTTTATTTTGTTTCTACATCGGGTGATGGAAATATCGGGCTCGAAGATTATTTACAACAGGATGGCTTTGCTTACCGGTTGGTTCCAATAAAAACTCCAGCAAAAGGATATCTTGAAACAGGCCGTATTGACTCTGATATAATGTATAAAAAATTAATGGAAGAGTTTAAATGGGGCAATATGAATGATCCTGATATTTGGATGGACTACACAACAAAACGAACTGTTTCCGTTGTTAAAATCAGAAATCTGTTTACACGGCTCGCTCATCAATTAATGAAAGAAAACAAAAAAGATTCCGCTTTAAATGTGTTAAAGAAAGGGGTTGAACTTACACCTAAATACAATATCCCTTATGATTTATTTACACTGGATATGATTGAAGCATTTTATTTAGCCGGAGGACAAGAAGAAGCCGATTCATTAGTTCGTGATTTTGCCGAGATCACTAATGAGGAATTAAATTACTATTTCTCCTTACCCTTTAAATTTTCACAATCACTCGATTATGAACAAAGGCTAAGTATCCATTCCCTGCAGCGTATGGCTGATTATGCTAAGCGCTATGGAGATCAGGAATTAGCTGTTTCTATTGAACAAGATTTAGAAAACTCTTTCAATTTATTTTCTACAAGGCAACCTTAAAAATTAACAAACCCATAAAACATCCGAAGAAATCGATTCTTCGGATGTTTTATTACTCATTCTATTTTTTCAATATTTATACTCCTAAATATCACAAAAAAAGGCCTACCTTTGCTCGCTTAAATTTTTAGGGGAAATGCAAAAAATCAAAAACATAGCTATTATAGCACATGTCGACCATGGAAAAACTACCTTGGTAGATAAAATGTTATTGTTCGGAAAGCTTTTTAGGGAGAATGAAAACCCAGGTGATTTAATATTAGACAGCAATGACCTGGAACGTGAACGAGGAATCACCATTTTATCTAAAAATGTTTCGGTAATCTACAAAGATTATAAAATCAATATCATTGATACTCCTGGACACGCAGATTTTGGCGGAGAGGTAGAGCGAGTATTAAACATGGCCGACGGTGTATTACTTCTGGTAGATGCTTTTGAAGGAACAATGCCCCAAACCCGATTTGTGCTGCAAAAAGCATTAAATCTTGGATTAAAGCCTATTGTTGTGATTAATAAAGTGGATAAACCAAACTGTCGGCCTGAAGAAGTACAAGAGCAAATTTTCGATTTAATGTTCAATCTCGATGCAACTGAAGAACAGCTGGATTTTCCAACCATCTACGGATCAGCTAAACAAGGATGGATGTCTGATGATTGGGAAAAACCCACCCACGATATCATTCCACTAATGGATTGTATCATAGAAAATATTCCCGAACCAAAAACTTACGAAGGAACACCACAACTGCTTATCACATCGTTAGATTATTCCCCTTATGTTGGAAGAATTGCTATTGGCAAACTTTTAAGAGGAACATTAAAACAAGGAATGCAGGTATCGCTGGTTAAAAGAGATCAATCCATTAAAAGAACCAAAATAAAAGAACTACTCATCTATGAAGGGTTAGGGAAAAAGAAAACCGAAAAGGTTGAAGCTGGAGATATTTGTGCTTTAGTTGGAATTGAAGATTTTCAAATTGGTGATACGGTTGCAGATTACGAAAATCCAGAAGGTTTAGATCCAATAGCCATTGACGAACCAACCATGAGCATGCTTTTTACCATTAACGATTCCCCTTTCTTTGGTAAAGAGGGAAAGTATGTTACTTCACGTCACCTGAAAGAACGCCTGGAAAGAGAATTAGAAAAAAACCTGGCTTTAAGGGTTGAGTCATCTGGATCTGCAGATGCATTTATTGTTTATGGCCGAGGGGTATTGCACCTTTCTGTACTTATTGAAACGATGAGACGCGAAGGATACGAGCTGCAGGTAGGACAGCCAAAAGTAATCATTAAGGAAATAGATGGAGAAAAACATGAGCCTGTAGAATATTTAACCGTAGACTTACCAGAAAATTTTTCGGGTAAAGCCATTGAAATTATTCAACAACGAAAAGGTGAAATGATGAATATGGAACGTAAAACCGACCGGGTTATCCTGGAGTTTATTATCCCTTCAAGAGGCATCATCGGTTTAAAGAATATAATGATGACGGCTACCGCTGGAGAAGCTGTAATATCGCATCGCTTTAAAGCTTTTGAACCTTATAAAGGCGATTTTGAAAAAAGAGAGGCCGGGTCATTAATTGCTATTGAAACGGGAACAGCAATTGCCTATGCTCTGGATAAATTGCAAGACCGTGGACGATTTTTTGTTTCTCCACAGGAAGAAATTTACGAGGGTCAGGTAATTGGTGAAAATGCAAAATCTGGTGATTTAGGTGTAAATATTACTAAAACTAAAAAACTTACCAATGTAAGAGCTTCAGGAACGGACGAAAAAGTAAAACTTGCTCCCCCCATAAAATTCTCGCTCGAAGAAGCGTTGGAATATATCCAGGAAAACGAATATGTTGAAATTACACCTAAAGCCATTCGTTTACGAAAAATATTATTAAAAGAGCATGAACGTAAACGGGCTCAAAAATAACAATCGTTCTTATATTCTGAATTCATTTAAAAAAATGCTATTCCTTTTTATAGCTATGATTACTTGTTTTTCGACTTAACCAACTAAATACCATGGTGTTAAAATTTTCCAAATTAGTGTAATAGTATATCTTCCTTAACAGATAAACCATGCCTGTTTTTTAATATAAAATTATTGTTATAAAGCTTGCATTCGTTCTATTGTTAGGCAGCCCCGACAAAGGGCCTGAATATTTAGCTGAAATGCATACAAAAGAATCGGGTTCTCTTAACTTAAAAACATTAAACCAAATTGAAACTTTGCTTACAAAAAAAGCAGGTGCAGAACTGAAAGAAGATAATGAAAACCTTTTTACACTAAATGGGTACTCCGTACATACAAGTGTAACCATTCGTAAATATGCCACAGATATTTATGAAGAATTTTTTTATGAAATTCAAAATCCAAATAACGAATCTCGATTACGACAAACAAAACATCCTAATGGAGATAGTATTTTAGCTATTTTAATGAAAGCAAACGGAGAAACTATAAACTGCCATGCAGCTTTTTATGCCCAGGGTAAAATGTATGAAGAAGATCCTTGGGGAATAGACAAAGGCTATACCATCGACATATTTAAAATTTATCAAAAATACCTGTAAATTTTTTCACAAAAAATAGATGCTAAATAAACTATTTTAATCTTTGCTGTTTTATTCTGCCAACTTAAAATTTTTTCTTCATTAATATCCACTTGCTTTAATGGAACAAACGTTTAATTTTGTATCATACAAAAAATTAAACATATACAAATCATCCATCCATTGAAAAAAGGAACTGTTATTAAATCAACCGGAAGCTGGTATACTGTTATTGATTCTGAAACCCAGAAATCAATATTATGTAATATCCGAGGAAAGCTTAGAATAAAAGGTATAAAAAGTACCAATCCGGTTGCTGTAGGTGATCATGTTGAGTTTTTTATTCCGGAGAACTCCAAAACAGGTGTTATCAAAAATATTTTGCCACGGAAAAATTATATCATCCGTAAATCAACAAATCTGTCAAAACAAACCCATGTTATTGCAGCAAATATTGATCAGGCAGTATTAATGATCACTTTAAAAAATCCGGTTACCTATTCTATTTTTATCGACCGTTTTTTAATTACTGCTGAAGCCTACGAAATACCTGCTAAACTTATTTTCAACAAAATAGATTTATATAACGATAAAGAAAAACAGTTATTAAATGAATACATTAAAGCTTATGAATTGGCAGGTTATGAGTGTATTCAAGCATCAGTAACCCAAAAAATAAACATTGAAAAGACAACACATTTATTAAAAAATAAAATCACACTAATAGCTGGAAACTCAGGTGTGGGTAAATCTTCATTAATCAATTTAATTGATCCGGCACTCAATTTAAAAACCAACGAAATTTCCAGTTATCATAAATCGGGAAAACATACTACAACATTTGCTGAAATGTTTGATTTATTTATTGGAGGAAGTATTATTGACACCCCTGGAATACGAGGATTTGGACTCCATGATATAGAAAAAGAAGAACTTTTTCATTATTTCCCGGAAATTTTTGAAGCGTCTAAAAATTGTAAATATTATAATTGCACTCATGTGCACGAACCTGGTTGTGCAGTAAAAAAAGCCGTTGAAGAAAATAAAATTCATCCCATGCGATATAATAACTATTTAAACATTCTGTTAGACAAAGAAACGAAGCATCGTTTATAAACGCGAATAAGACTTTTAAGCTCAAATCACATCGATTCATCACAATTCTTTTAATCCTCTTATTTTTTTTATTAACTTGTACCTTTAAATTTTTAAACGGATTGTTTATCTGTTTTTTATGAAAAAATTAATCTTTCTCTTTTTCATAACAACATTAATTACTCTATCCTGTTGTAAAAACAAGGAAAGTAAAGATTTAAATTATATCCATCTAAATCAAATAGCAAAAAACATTAATGCCGATCTGGAACACATATCCAGAGACATGAATGAGCTTACCCTAATTTTAAATCATAATATCTCCTTCGATAAACCCGTGAAGCGGGATGCTTCTTGTTTAAAAAGAAATAATACGCATTATTTTATACCTTATCAAGAAAAGTCTTCTGCCATTTATCTACCCGACAATGTCTTCTTAAATGACCACATCAAAAAAATGATTATAAATAGTGAAAAAATGGATTCATTATTTATAAAATTTATACATGATAATGTTTTTGTGCAACAAATATACTTTTTAGATACCAATTCGTTTTTGCGGATTTACCCTTATACCGATGTTTATCAATATTTAACACAACCCATCGAATTAAAAAGTCTATTACCATATCAAAAAGTTAATCAACAACCTTTTATTGATGGCCAATCGTATTGGATTGAAACGCCTTATGCTGATCCTTATGGGCGAGGATGGATTATCTCTTGTATTGAGCCGGTTTATTATCATGATGAATTTATTGGGATTCTGTCAGCTGATATTCCTGTAAAAAATTTTTTAGAAAAATATTTTGAGGATAAAACTCAGGTTTTAATCTTAACCGACAACAAAGGAAATGTTATTTGTAGTACTCAACAGGGATATAAACGATTTAATATCCCTGCATATCGCGATTTTTCTTATTACAAACCAGTAACTCAAAATATTTTAATGTATAATTCTCCGCCGTTAGCAAAGCATCAAGATAAAGGGATGCGAAAAGCAATCCACAAATTACTTAAAGGTTCCTTAAAAGAGAATTTTTATGTTGATGGGAAAAAACATACGATTTACAAAGCAGAGGTTAAAGAAACAAATTGGTTATTGTTAAAAATTATTTATTGATTTAAGGGATTTTAATCATGAAAAAATTCTATTATTTAGTTGCCGTAATTATAATTATTGCACTAGGAACTAATGCATATTATGGGCATCATATTTATAAGCAACAATTAGATTTTCATTCAAACATGCTGATCAAGCAAATAGAGATTTGTGGCTGGGAGATTGAACAGTCGGGTTATGAATTTGAAAATGAAATTAATTATATCGTTTTTTCTACTGATTTAGCTCATTTTTTCGAAGAAAAAGAAAAGGCAGATTTAAAAATCAAAAAACTTGAGCTTTTCTATTTCAAATACCAAAAACTAATTAAAAACATTAAACTTATTGATAATCAAAAAAATGTTTTTAGTCTGTTTAAAGATAAAACCAACCATTTTATTAGCGATTATTACATTTCGCAAAAACAAACAAAGTTAAAAGATCGCGAAGTAATTTTAAAAAACAATGATGGGACTTATACATACATTCTGCCGGTTTTTTATGATAATAAAACCGTATTAAATATTTTAATCAAGGTTGATATTGATCATTATATTAATTCTGTTTTTGAAAATTATCATATAAAAGAAACCTTTTGGCAGGGACTCATTGATATAAATGGAGATATCATTTCAAATAACTTATCGAGGGATACTGTAACCATTCATAAAATAGGCCATATTATTAACGAGCTAAACAATGGCTTTAGTGGTACTGTAAGGCAAAAAATTACAACCAATAATCAAACAAACGAATATATATCAGCGTATTATCCCATAAGGATTCTGGGAAATGATTTAGGTATTCTTTTTTCTCTTGAAACCAAAATTATTATCGATTCAGTAATAAAAAATTCCATCATCGTATCATTTTCCACCTTCTTTGTATTAATTTTTATCATTCTCTTTTTCATTGGTTTTATTCGTCGTAAAATTTTAGCACAAAATAAAATTCAACAGTCAGAAAAGTCCATGAAAGAAATGCTGGAATCACTTCCTATTGGCATAATGACCCTAACCCGAGAAAGGGTTGTAAAATCATTGAATAAAACAGCAACGAATATTTTTGGATTAAAATCCTCTAATGAATTAATTGGACAAAAACTTACAGACCAGTTTTTGGTTTCAAGAAATTTCCAGGATTCGGAATCATTTAGTTACAATGAAAATATGAATCAGTATGTTTATTACGATGATAATGATAACGAAATAATTATTTACAAAAAAGAAATTCCTTTTACCATTAATGGCGAGGAAATATCGCTTGAAGCTTTTATTGACATTACCCCCATTGAAATTGCCCGAAAAAGAGAAGTTGCTGCAAATAAGGCAAAATCTGAATTTTTGGCTAAAATGAGCCACGAAATAAGAACGCCATTAAACGGAATTATTGGAATGGCGAATACCCTTGAACATTTAAATTTAGATGAAAAACAAGGAGATGCTGTACAAATAATCCTTAAATCGGCTGATTTATTACTATCTATCATAAATGACATTCTTGATTTTTCAAAAATTGAAGCCGGCAAGATGGTTATCGAAGAAACACCATTTAAAGTTCGGGAAGAAGTGAATGTTATTGTTGCGCTTTTTTCTCCTAAAGCCAAAGAAAAAAATATAGAACTTACTTCAGATATAAACAACAATGTTCCCGATAATGTTATTGGAGACCCGTTTAGGTTAAAACAAGTTATTTCAAACCTTATCGGCAATGCCATAAAATTTACCTACGAAGGCAAAATTATAATATCGGCTCAACTTGATAAAAAACACAATGGCTGTTTTACATTACTTTTTTCTATTGAAGATACAGGCATCGGAATACCAAAAGAAAAATTAAAAGATATTTTCACTTCATTTTCTCAAGCCGACGGATCAACAACGCGCAAGTTTGGAGGAACCGGACTGGGAATTACCATTTCAAAACAACTGGTAGAATTGATGGGTGGCGAAATATGGGTAGAAAGCCCTTCTTCTATTTCATATGATCCGCAATATACCGGTTCTAAATTCTCTTTTACAATACAGGTTTATTCTAACGAAAAGTTGAAAAAAGATATTAATTTTTCAACTATCAGCGAATATAAAAATATTAATGTTTTGATCATTGACAATGAACCCGATGAAAAAAACAATCTTTTACGTTTGTTTAAAATCTTTGGAACCAACAATGAGATCATTACACCAGATGACAATCCATTAGATAAAATAGAACAAGGAATCAATGGCTCCGGAAAAAATTATCATCTATTAATGATTAAAGATAATGCCGATTTTAACGGGATTAAATTTGCTCGAAAAATTCATGAAAAAGGATTAACAAACAAACTTATTATTGGTATTGTTAGTTCAAACGACCAGCCCGGGAATTATGTGAAATGTAAAATGAACGGTGTTGATTATTATTTTATTAAACCCTTTGAAGCATCGGAAATTTTTGAAATTTTTCAGGAAAACTTCCAATCACTCAATTTTAAGGATAAAGAACTCCCAGAATTAAATAAACTTAAAAAAGATATTAAAATCCTTTTGGCCGAGGACAACATCATTAATCAACGGGTGGCACAAACCATATTCAAAAACCTGGGTTATGAAATAACCATTGCTCAAAATGGTAAGGAGTGTGTTGATAAAATTAAAAAAAATACCTTTGACATTGTTTTTATGGATATTATGATGCCCGAAAAAGATGGATTAGAAGCCACAGCAGAAATCAGAAGCATGGGCTATAAATTACCTATTATTGCTATGACTGCAAACGCCAGAGAAGAAGATAAAACACAAGCTTTTAATAGCGGGATGAATGATTATTTGGCTAAACCTGTTAGAATCGAAGAGATTAAAAAAGTTTTAATCCGTTGGTTTTCTGAACAGTCAAATTAATTTAATTCTCTGCATTAGCATACAAAAACTAAAAAAATAATGATTTATCTCGTAATTAGGAAACAATTAAAACTGATTGTATAAAACAAAAAAATATGCAGGCTCACGAAATTGATTATAAAATTTTTGGAGACGACATTCAACTTGTTGAGATTGAACTCGACCCACAAGAAACGGTTGTTGCCGAAGCCGGAGCAATGACGTATATGGAAGATGAAATTGCTTTTGAAACAAAGTTAGGCGATGGCTCTACTCCAAACCAGGGATTTATGGGTAAATTATTATCGGCTGGCAGCCGATTAATTACGGGCGAATCAATTTTTATGACTCATTTTACCAATCAGGGATTGGGTAAGAAAAAAGTTGCTTTTGCAGCGCCATATCCTGGAAAAATTATTGCTATCGATTTACAAAAAAGTGGTGGGCAAATTATTGTTCAAAAAGATGGCTTTTTATGCGCTGCTCTGGGCACAAAAATATCCATTCAATTAAACCGTCGGTTAGGGAGTGGTTTAGTTGGTGGAGAAGGATTTATTTTACAAAAACTTGAGGGTGATGGAAAAACTTTTATTCATGCTGGAGGAAATGTTATTGAAAAAACCTTACAAAATGAAACTTTAAAAATTGATACTGGCTGTATTGTTGCCTATGAACCACAAATCGACTTTAGCATTGAAAGTACGGGAAGTCTAAAATCAATGGTTTTTGGCGGGGAAGGCCTTTTCTTGGCAACACTTCGTGGTACAGGAAAAGTTTGGTTACAATCCATGCCTATCCGAAAACTTATTCAGCGCATTTCTCCTGCCGGTAAAAATACCAGGAAGGGCAGTAGTTCTATATTAGGTAATTTTTTAGAAGATTAAAAAATACATCTTTATCAGGCCTTCTTTCTCCTTTTTATTATAAAACTCTTTTAATAAGAGTATCAACATTAAAATATTTTTAACTAATTTCGCTCATAATTTTGTAAGTTTATTATGGCTACTAGGTTAGCACCACACGAATTTGTCAATAAATTAAGATCGACACCTGCTATAGATGTTCGTTCTCCTGGAGAATTCCATATAGGCCATATTCCGGGCGCTGTAAATATTCCTATTTTTAATAATGAGGAAAGAGCGATTGTTGGCACAATTTACAAAAAAGAAAATCGGGAAACAGCAGTATTTAAAGGGTTAGAAATTGTAGGTGCTAAATTACGTGATTTTGCTGAACAAGCACGTTCTATTGCAAAAAACAACGAGCTTTTAATTTATTGCTGGCGCGGAGGAATGCGTAGCGCTTCTATGGCCTGGTTATTTGAAACAATAGGTATAAAATGTTATACCCTCGAAGGTGGTTATAAGGCTTTTAGGCGATTTGGAAAATACCAACTCACAAAAGGAAATAAGCTAATCATTCTTGGAGGATATACGGGTAGCGGAAAAACAGCCATATTAAAAGAACTGGCAAAACAAGGTGAGCAAGTTTTAGATTTAGAAAGTATAGCTAATCATAAAGGATCTGCTTTTGGGGCTCTAGGCCAAAACGAGCAACCCCCCAATGAGCAATTCGAAAATTTATTAATCTGGAAATGGATTTCGTTTGACCTTTCAAAACCTATCTGGTTAGAAGATGAAAGCAAGTCTATTGGAGCAAACTGGATTCCCCAAGAACTTTTCGACAGAATGCGAAAAGCAACTGTAATAAATATCCAGCTGGATAAGCAATGCAGAATAGAAAGGCTTATGAAAGAATATGCCGTTTACGATATCAAACATCTTGAAAATTGTATTTTAAAAATAAAAAAAAGACTTGGTGGGCAAAATACCAAAGAGGCATTAGAATCGCTTAAAAATGGTGATTTAGCCACTGTTGCAAAAATTGCATTATCGTACTACGATAAAACCTATCGTTATGGGTTAGAAAAACGCGAAAAACACACTGTTTTCCCAATTAAACTAGAGTTTGATAATCCAAAAGAAAATGCAGCTAAAATTATTGATTTTATCCAAAAACATTTTTCTTCTCTTACCAGATAATCTATTTCTTCCTAACTTTAATTTTTAATAAATTTTGGTGGTCAATACGCTAAGAGACTTCTTTGTTGTAAAACAAAAAAAGCCTCATTTTTTTATTTCAACTACTAATTATAAAAACGTTCTTTAAAACAGTTCTGTAAACAGTTTTTATTGAAATACTTCAGCGCACATTCCTGTGCGCTGTACTTGTAAAGGCTTCTATTTTAAAATTATATTCATAAACTTAAACATTTACACAGTTCAGCTCAGGCTAAGCCTGAATTGCATTATCTGTTTAAATTAAACATATTTACCGTAACAATTTAACACATTCATTTACCTGCTTTATGCTGTATTCTGTTTTTGTTTAATAATCCGGCGGTATCCCGATAAACATCAGGGCCACCGCCGAACTGTTATACATTATTTATTACAGCCTCATCTGAGCTGAATTGCCAACTATCTCATTTATTTTTAATGCGTTAGCTTCCCGTTCTGAAATTGGCTTAAATCAACATTTTAAGCCAAAATCACTTAATATGATTTATATTTAACTCGTTTTAAGCGATAAAAACTTATTGTTTAATTAATTTAAATACTTTTTTCTGATCATTTTTAGAAATTACAAGAAAATATAAACCACTTTTATAATCACTAGTGTTTATAACATCTTCATTATAATCTTTTTTCTTTAATATAACATTTCCTAAAGCATCAATTATGCTAATTTGTAATGTACCCTCAGCATTCTTTAACGTTAAATAATCAGCAAAAGGGTTAGGATAAATAATAATATGATCAAAATAGACTTTATCAACATTTACCGCTTGTGTTATGTTAGCAACGGTAGTTGGTGAATTTTCAAGGGATAATTGATAACTGTAAAGTTTGATTTTTAAATGATTATAAAAGTTATACATCATTTATATGGTGTAAGTATTCTTACTATTCTTTTATTAAATCTCCTCGTGGTTAAAAAATTATTATAATAAAAAAACATCCAAACTTTATTTAGCTTGGATGTTTCCTTATTATAATACTAATATTCTGTTTCAATTATTTTTTTCCATCATAGCCCCATTTTATATACATAGA
>JAXHVS010000116.1:0-2923 GCA_034189025.1 Bacteroidota bacterium | reverse complement strand
TAATGGTTTTGATTCCGATTATCGGAGCCAATGTGAAGGATTTGATGGATTCAAAAATAGCTTTTGCTTCATCGGTTCAAATGACTCCACTAATCGTTGGTTTTTTAGCAGCATTTATTTCTGGATTGCTGGCCTGTAAGTGGATGCTTAAAATTGTTAAACAAGGAAAATTAATCTATTTTGCCATTTATTGCTTTATTATTGGTTCTATAGCTATTATCTTCTCATTTTAGTTTGTTGCATGAAATTTATACCAGATAGTATTGAAGATTTTCAAAAGGGAGTTGTTCTTCCCATGAATAAACCTTATGAGTGGACCTCATTTGATGTGGTTAAGAAGATTAAAAATCAAATCTCAAAAAAACTACGACAAAAATTAAATATCAGAGTCAAAAACTTTAAAGTTGGACATGCCGGGACATTAGATCCCTTAGCCGAAGGGTTAGTTTTAGTTTGTACCGGAAAAGCGACCAAAAAAATCAATGAATTGATGCTTGCCGAAAAAGAATATGTGGCTACGATTATGTTGGGAAAAACAACACCATCATATGATTTAGAAACAAGCTACGATCAAACATATCCAACCAGTCATATTAACGAAAATATGGTGAAAGAAACCCTTCAGGGTTTTATTGGCGAACAGCTACAAACACCACCGATATTTTCAGCTAAAAATATAAATGGAAAAAGAGCTTATGAATATGCCCGTAAAGGAGAAGAGGTGGAGATGAAGTGTAATTTAATTACTATTTCTGACATTGAGTTAATAGAGTATAACATGCCTTATATCACCTTTAGGGTAGTTTGTAGTAAAGGTACTTATATTCGATCTTTAGCCAGGGATATTGGTGTAAAATTATCCAGTGGAGCACATTTAACGCAATTAATTAGAACTCGTATAGGAGATTATAGTATAGAATCTTCGATTACATTGCAAGAGTTTGAAAATTTTTTAGTAATTTTGTAACCCTTTTTTAATTGGTGCGTATAAGCAGGCACTTAAGAGTATAACTAATAAATCCTTTGTATTGATGAAGCTATCTCAGTTTAAGTTTAATCTTCCCAAAGACCTTATTGCAAAATTTCCGTCAGAAAATAGAGATGAATCCCGTTTAATGGTAGTAAACAGGGAGACCGGTAAAATTGAGCATAAAGTTTTTAAAGATATTGTGGATTATGTAAATGATCAGGATGTGATGGTTTTTAACAATACCAAGGTATTTCCTGCTCGTTTGTATGGTAATAAGGAAAAAACAGGAGCAAAAATTGAAGTTTTTTTATTGCGGGAGTTAAACAGGGAGCAACGCTTATGGGATGTATTGGTAGACCCTGCCCGAAAAATTCGTATTGGTAATAAATTGTATTTTGGCGAAGACGAAACACTGGTTGCTGAAGTAATTGACAATACTACTTCCAGAGGAAGAACTTTACGTTTCCTTTTTGATGGCTCATACGAAGAGTTTAAAAAGACATTATATGATTTGGGTGAAACACCATTGCCCAAGTTTATAGACCGCGAAGTTTTACCCGAAGACAGGGATAGATATCAAACCATTTATGCAAAGTACGAAGGAGCTGTTGCAGCACCTACTGCAGGAATGCATTTTAGCCGTGAATTGCTAAAAAGGCTTGAAATTAAAGGAATTGATTTTGCAGAAATAACGCTTCATGTAGGACTTGGAAACTTTAGATCGGTAGATGTTGAGGACCTTACGAAACATAAAATGGATTCGGAAAAGATTCAAATTACGAACGAAGCGGTTAAAAAGGTAAATAAGGCAAAGGATAAAAAGAAAAATATTGTGGCTGTTGGAACAACGGTATTACGAACACTGGAATCATCCGTTTCAACTACAGGCCATTTAAAACCCTTTGATGGTTGGACCAATAAATTTATTTTTCCTCCATACGAAGTTCAGGTACCCAACATGATGGTTTCAAATTTTCATTTACCCTATTCAACATTGTTGATGATGGTTTGTGCATTTGGCGGATATAATGTGGTAATAAATGCTTATAAAGAAGCTGTAAAAGAAAAGTATCATTTTGGAACTTATGGTGATGCAATGCTTATAATTTAGTAGATTTTTAGATAAACCAAAAATGGGTTAACGATAAAATGTTAACCCATTTTTTTATGTACTATATCACTTTTAATGCATTACATTTTGGGGTTTACCGGCCATCCATTGAAAAATATTATCGATTACGATTTTTCCTCTTAATTGAATGGCTTCTTTTGTTGCGTACCCTATATGTGGAGTTAATATGGTGTTGGGTGCATCCAATAGGGGATGATCTTTGTCCAGAGGAGGTTCTTTTTCATAAACATCAACAGCAGCTCCGGCAATATTTTTATTTTTTAAAGCAGTTGCTAAAGCATGATAATCAACAACTGGCCCACGAGCAGTATTAATAAGGGCCGCTGTTTTTTTCATCAACTTAATTTCATTTTCAGCAATCAGATGTTTTGTTTTGTTGGTTAGCGGCACATGTAACGAGACAATATCGCTGTTTTTTAGTAAATAATCTAAATTTGAAAATTTTACATTAGGAACATCCTTTCTGGATCGATTAAAAGCCAGCACTTTACAGCCAAAAGCATTGGCCAGGCGGGCAACCTGCAAACCGATTTGCCCTGTTCCAATAATTCCGAAAGTTTTTCCATGTAACTCTGAACCTAAAAATCCTTGCCGGTCTGATAAATTTCTTGTTTGCTTATCGCTCAATATTATCTTTCGGTATAAGTTAATGGCTGATCCTATAGTTAATTCAGCAACAGCATGGTTTGAATATCCGGCAGCATTTGAAACAACAATACCTTTTTCATGGCACACATCCATTGCAATATGATCAACGCCGGCAAATGCTACTGAAATCATTTTTAAATCAGGACATTGTGAGATGACATTGTTGGAAAGTG
>JAXHVS010000115.1:0-3091 GCA_034189025.1 Bacteroidota bacterium | reverse complement strand
TGGTCTGGCCCCCTATTAATCGGACTTTTTTATAGATGGTTATACAAACATATTATTTTCTTTTTAAATTTGCAACAGCAAGGAACAACCGACGGCGATTTTTATACCGATGGTTGATGGAATATTTCGGCGCCGTGCATTTCTTTCTTTTTCTCATCTTCAAACCCATCGAGGGTTTTCAGCTGAGAGCAAGGAACTGCCCTCAAGCTCATATTACCCGATAGTTTGTGATAAGGAATTTTTAAATAATGTTTTATTGTTCTTTTTTCTTCGTTTATTTCGGTTTTTACCAAATTCTTGTTCCAACAATCCCAGAATACCATTGGTGGCAAGGTTAGAACCGAACTATGCAGCCTGTGATTATTGTATTTTTCATAAAACAGTACAAGCGTTTGTTCAAGATCCTCCAATGACCAAAAATTGTATCTTTTTAACTTTTGAGATAAAATAGCATGGAAGCTTTCAATATGCCCATTTTCCTGTGGAGTATAAGGATGCGTAAAAACTTGATTTAAATGATTCTCTGCAAAAAAATGCTGAACAGACTTTGCAACAAATCGGCTGTCGTTATCATTACGTATCTCTATTTGAATATCACGTTTTAAACAATCGTAAGGTTGCAAATAATTGTTTATTACCCTTTGCCAAACCTGTTTAACAAGTTGCTGTTTTATTTGGTAAGCCACTTCCCAGGCAAGAATAGCCCGGGTAAATGTATCGATAACTGTTAATACAAAGGCATGCCTGCGATACTGTTCTACCCAAACAAATTTTATATCCATTTCAATAACTTGTAATGGCCCTGCAGGCAATACTTTACGGTATTTTACAAAGGTTCTTTGTGCTTTTTTTATTACCTCCTTAAGCAGTGAGTTTTCCTTCATTAAACGATATACTTTTTTGTGATTGATAATGTATCCCAATATCATCAGGGCAAAAGTCATCTTGCGATATCCATAATCGGTATCCGGGTCTTTTTGTATTTCTTTTATAGATTCAATCACTGTTTTGTTGCGTTTTTTATCAACACTGCCACCTTCAATTTTTAATGTGAAATTGCTGGATTTCCGGCCTTTCTTTTTACCTGTAGGCCGATAATAATATTGATGTTTGGTAATACCTATGATAGAAAAAGCTTTGCGAAGCTTCATGCCTTGGGAATTATACCTGGTTACAATCTCCTTTTTTTCTCCAAGGCTTGTTTCTTTTTTAGCAGGTCTCCTTTTAATTTATTTTCAAGTTCCTTTTCGGCAAGGAGCTGCTTGAGTAAACTATTCTCTCTTTCAAGCTCTCGAATACGTTTCTGCTGGGCTGGAGTCATGCCATGGATAAAACCTTCTTCACCCATTTGTTCAAACTTCTTTTTCCATTCATAATAAGATGCCTTGTAAATACCATATTTATCCAATGTGATATTGACACCATTTTCAGAAGCTTCTTTTATAATTTTTAGCTTCTCTTGTTTTGTAAATGTTCTTTTTTTCATCGTCATAAAAGTACAGATTTTAATCTATATTTTTGTCCGATGAATTAAGGGGCTAATACAAACCTCCCCGACTTTTTCTTTTGGTATTACCTGAGCATTGTGTCTTGGTACGTATTTCTTCAAATTTACATAGGATGTTGAATCATCGGTATCTATCTCAGTCGCTTTACTGGCGAGATCTTTAAGTAAATCATCTATTGTGTCACTTTTAAGGTCTTCAATAACTTTCATTTTAAGGTAGCCAACCCTTCGTGGTTTCTGGCCTTTCTTGTGAGATTCTACTATTTCACTTTCAGCCATTACCAGAACTTTTGATTTTTTTTGGCTTCCACGACCTCGCTTTAAAGGCTTATCTTTATCTTCTACTGGAACTTCTGTAGAAAAATAGCCTTCATCTAATTCAATTCTTCCAGCTAATATATATTCACCATCTCTTTTTCCCATTGAAGCACGTAATTTATGAACCATATGCCATATTGGATGATAGCGCTTATGACCTAATTGCCTTTGTATTTCTTTTGCTGAAAAACTTTTCTTTGTTGATGTCAAAAGGTGCATAGCTATAAACCAATATCGAAAAGGAAGTTTTGATTTATGCATTACTGTACCACTCTTCAATGTAGTTCTCGTTTTGCATGACTTACATTCGTATTGCTCTTTATCTTTCTTCCAATAATGATCCGTACCACCGCATTTGGAACATACAACTCCTACATGATCCCTGTATTCCTTGAATTTCTGTTTACAGCTCAATTCATCTGGAAAATCTTCTATAAAACTGATTAACGACATATTATCTATTTTTATCAAAGATAATGATTTTAGGTAAATATACGGGCATACATTAAGAATAATGCCATTATTTCAGGATCATACTGAAATTTATTAAGTAAGGATAAAAAGCTATCGTTATCCTCATTCGACATTAGTAATTTAAATATATTCCCTTTGAAATAAATAATAGCTAAACCCTCAATTATTGACACTTCATAGTATAAATTGCTTATGATATTTTCCATTTGTCGTAATTTTTCTTATAAGTTACAGAAAATGAGTTATAAAATCCATTTTTCAATCAATAAATCATGTTGAATAAGAAACTCTTAAGAATAAAAGCATACTGGTTTTGATAAACGAAAGCTCAGCTGTTTAATTAATAAGTATCTTTAAGCTTTACACAGCCTGATTTACAAGCATATTTGCAATTTTTCCAGACCTTACGCAATCCAATTGCAAAAAAGCTTGTAATGCCTGCCCTATTTTGCCTTTCAGGCAATTTGGTAATCCCTTCCAAAAAACTAAAACAATTTTGTACTTCGTTGATAATTACTACTAAACTGAAAAGGTTGGTGTTGGCGGCCAATTTATAACACGCGTTCAACAAAAATGCGGGGTTTTGGTAGTTTGCTGACTAAGTTTTATCTTAGTAAAGTTATTCAACGGTGGACAATGAAACACGGCGCAAACCCGCACTATTGTTAACGCGGGACCGTTATAAGAAAATAGCGCCGATTTTTTTTCGTTCCCCTGCCCTATGTTTAATTTTTCAAACTTTTTGCACTTTTTGATGCTGTTTTTTAAAGTGAAAATGTTTTGCGGTTTGAC
>JAXHVS010000114.1:0-20012 GCA_034189025.1 Bacteroidota bacterium | reverse complement strand
TGGTTTATGAAAAACGAAAAGCTCTTTTTCGATTTTAACCTTACAGACCGTACATTAGGATTTTTCGGTAAAAAAACAACACACTATAAGAACATCAATATAAATGCAGAACTCCCAAAACAGGTACAGAAAATTAATGATAATGTAATTGTAGAAGAAAATGCTATTATTAATGATGAATATTTTTGGTTAAAAAACAGGCCCATCAATTTAACACCTAAAGAAATAAAGATATACGAAATGGTTGATTCTATAAAGCAAGTGCCTATTTATAAAACCTATGAAAAAATTGTAATGATGTTTGGCATGTATCATTACGAGATAGGATTATTTGAACTGGGCCCTTACTATAAAACCTTTAGTTTTAATGAGATTGAAGGAAACAGAATACGTTTAAGTGGAAGAACAAGCAATAATTTTAGTACAAACCTAATGATTAACACCCATGTTGCTTATGGAGAAAAAGATAACCGTTTTAAATATGGCGGTGGTTTTATTTATTTATTCAACAAAAATCCGAGATTAGCTGTCGGGTCCCAATATAAATATGATATCCAACAATTAGGACAAAGTCCAAACGCATTAACTGAGGATAATTTTTTCACTTCTATTTTAAGGCGAAACCCAAACTACAAACTAACGATGGTAAAAGATTTTAATATTTTTATCGAAAAAGAATGGTTTCAGGGGTTTTCCAATATGCTTACATTCAATTATAAAAATATAGAACCAACAACTTATATTCCTTTCCAAAAAACAATACAAACTGACAGCGTAAAATTTAATGCGGTAACCACTAGTGAAATTAACCTAAATGTCCGATTTGCTAAAAATGAAAAATATTTACGTGGTGAATTTGAACGTATAAATCTTGGGACCAATGATCCGGTGCTTAACCTTAACTTTACAGCAGGAATAAAAAATCTTTTAGGTTCCGATTACGAGTATTATAAAGTAAATATTAATCTGGCACACAAAGTTCCCATAAGCCCGTTAGGGTATTTCAAATATATTATTGATGCAGGCCAGGTCTTTGGAACAGTTCCTTACCCACTATTAAAACTACATGAGGGAAATGAAACGTATGCTTTCGACAGGTATGCATTTAACATGATGAATTATTACGAATTTTCCAGCGACAAATATCTAAGCATTTATGCCGAGCATCACTTTCAAGGATTTTTTCTTAATAAAATTCCATTAATCCGAAAATTAAAATGGAGGGAAGTTGTCTCTGGCAAGGCTTTAATTGGAGATCTAAGTAACCGGCATGAAAAAATTATGGATTTCCCCGAGGGATTATATCAAGTTAATGATCCCTATATAGAAGCAGGAGTAGGTATTGAAAATATTTTAAAAATATTTAGACTTGATGCCTTATGGCGTTTATCGTATCTTGATCATAAAAATATTGAAAAATTTGGATTAAGAGCAACCGTACAAATTATATTCTAAAAATTGCATTGAAAAAATTATACATTTGTAAAAAATAATTTCGTATAATGAGTCATGACCATAAAGTACAATTACGAACCGAAAATTTGATAAAAAAATACCGTTCGAGAACGGTCGTAAACAAAGTTTCTGTTGACGTTAAACAGGGTGAAATTGTAGGCCTGCTAGGCCCAAACGGAGCCGGCAAAACAACTACTTTTTATATGATTGTTGGATTAATTACTCCATATTCTGGTAAAATTTATCTTGACAATGATGATATTACTAAAGAACCGGTATATAAAAGGGCACAAATGGGCGTTGGCTATCTTGCACAAGAAGCCTCTGTATTTAGGAAACTAAGTATTGAAGATAATATTAAAGCGGTATTAGAAATGTCTGGCATGTCTAAGGAAGAACAAAAAGAACGTCTCGAAAATCTTTTGGATGAGTTTGGCTTACAAAAAATACGAAAAAGTTTAGGAATACAACTATCCGGTGGTGAAAGACGAAGAACAGAAATTGCCAGAGCACTGGCTATCAAGCCAAAATTCATCCTACTCGACGAACCATTTGCCGGAGTTGATCCTATTGCTGTTGAAGATATTCAGGAGATTGTAGGAAAATTAAAAGAAAAAAATATTGGAATTTTAATTACAGACCATAATGTCCACGAGACGCTTTCGATTACAGACCGTGCTTATTTACTTTTTGAAGGTTCCATATTAAAAGCAGGAAATGCACAGGAGCTTGCAGAAGATGAACAGGTACGACGGGTTTATCTGGGTAAAAATTTTGACCTGAGAACCATTGGGTTAAATAATGATTAAAGAGCTGAAAAATAAAAAATTGTATCTACTATAAACTTTTTTTCTGATTTTTCTTTTTCTAAAAAAATTATAATATATTTGCACTCACTTTTGCGGATGTGGCGTAATTGGTAGCCGCGCTAGACTTAGGATCTAGTGCCTTCGGGCGTGGGGGTTCGAGTCCCTTCATCCGCACAAAAACGTAACTAACCGCTGCAACAATCGATAATTATTTCGATTGTTTGGCGGTTTTTTAAAATTTGTAAATGCTCAAATCAAATTACAGATGAATATAGTAAAAGAAAACATCGACGAATTAAATGCCTTATTAAAAGTTCAGATAACCGAAGAGGATTATGCTGAAAAGGTAGAAAATATGCTAAAAGATTATCGCAAAAAGGCAAGAATTGACGGATTCAGGCCAGGAAAAGTCCCTGTCGGACTGATAAAAAAAATGTACGGCAAAGCTATTTTAGTTGAGGAGGTAAATAAGCTTATATCCGAATCACTTACCAATTATATCCGCGAAGAAAAGTTGAATATTCTTGGCGAACCATTACCCAATAAAGATCAAAAAACCATTGACTTTGACCAGGATAATGAATTTGAGTTTGTTTTTGATATAGGCCTTGCTCCTGAAGTAGAGGTAAAACTTTCAAAAAAAGACAAAGTACCTTATTATGATGTTAAAGTGGACAAAAAATTGATCGAAGCACATACCGACAACTATCAACGCCGGTTTGGAGAATTCGTTGACATTGATAAAACTACCGACCATGAAATATTAACCGGTAATTTTACACAGCTTAATGAAAATGGGAATCCTCTTGAAGATGGAATAAAAACCGAAGATGTAAAAATTTCCATTGAATACATTAAAGATAAAGACATTAAAGCAGCCTTTGCCGATAAAAAAGTAGGCGATATTGTAAAATTTGATGTACGAAAAGCTTATCCTAGCGATTCTGAAATTGCTTCGATGTTAAGAATTGACAAAGAAAAAGCAAAAAATATTACTGGAGATTTTGAGTTTAAAATCAATCAAATTCAAAAATTTGAGAAAGCAGAAGTAAACCAGGAACTTTTCGACAAAGCTTTTGGCGAAGGTGTTATTCAATCGGAAAAAGAATTTAACAACAAACTAACCGAAGAAATAAAAGAGAACTTTAAAAAAGAAGCCGATTACCGATTCTTAATCGATGCCAAAGAAAAACTGGTAAATAAACTAAAACCAGAATTACCCGTTGAATTTTTAAAACGTTGGTTAGTTGCTATTAACGAAGGAAAATTTACTCCCGAACAGATTGAAGAAGAATTTCCAAAATTCCAGGAAGATTTAAAGTGGCAAATTATTCGCGATCAAATTATAAAAGATAACGAAATAAAAGTTACCGAAGAGGAAGTGCTTGAGGTTGCCAAAGAAGTTACCGCAGCACAATTTATGCAATACGGATTGAACAATTTGCCTGATGAGCAGTTAGAAATGTATGCTAAAGAAATCCTGAAAAAGGATACTGAAAAACGAAATCTTTACGAACGAAAATTCGAAGACAAAGTATTGGAACACATTAAAGATTCAGTAAAGCTTGACGAAAAAGAAGTTACTACCGAAGAGTTTCAGAAGCTTTTTGAGGGCCAACAAAAGAAAAACAAATAATTTCGTTGTACTGTAAAATTCGTTACCTTTATAAACAAAAAATTAAACAGGTAAAATCATGATACCAAAAGAAGAATTTAAAAAATATGCTACCAAACATCTTGGTATTAGCAGCTTGTCGATGGAAAAGTATGCATCGGCTTATAACAGTTATATTTCACCAACCATTATCGAAGAACGCCAGTTGAATGTTGCTCAAATGGATGTCTTCTCACGATTAATGATGGACCGAATTATTTTCCTTGGCGTTCCTATCGATGACTACGTAGCCAATATTATTCAGGCTCAATTGTTATTTCTTGAATCAACGGATCCGGCCAAAGATATTCAAATCTATATGAATACTCCCGGAGGAGCTGTTCATGCAGGGCTAGGTATTTATGACACGATGCAGTATATTTCTCCGGACATTGCAACTATTTGTACAGGAATGGCTGCATCAATGGGAGCTATTTTGCTGGCAGCAGGAACAACCGGAAAACGTTCTGCATTAACTCATTCGAGAGTTATGATTCACCAACCCATGGGTGGAGCACAAGGACAAGCAGCAGATATTGAAATTACTGCCCGCGAAATTCTTAAATTAAAAAAGGAACTTTACGAAATATTGGCAAGGCACTCGGGTAATACGTATAAAAAAATTGAAAAAGATTCTGACCGTGATTACTGGATGACTGCCGAAGAAGCTAAAAAATACGGAATGATTGATGAGGTGTTAATCAGAAATGAAAAGAAAGAATAAAAAGATTAAATCTTACATTTTATTAAACCGCACATCAAAAATGCGGTTTTTTTATTCTAATTATTACCGTAAATTTGTAAAATATATTAAAAAAGATTAATGATGGATAAATGTTCATTTTGTGGGAGAGATAAAAAAGATACCAATCTTTTAATTGCAGGATTATCCGGACATATTTGTGACCGATGTATTGAGCAAGCGCATGACATTGTACAGGAAGAGCTGCGCAAAAAAGGAGATTTTGATGTAAATCAAATTGAACTGCTTAAACCTATAGAAATTAAAGAATTTCTTGACCAGTACGTTATTGGCCAGGAGGAAGCAAAAAAATACCTTTCGGTTGCTGTTTATAACCACTACAAAAGGTTAATGCAGGAAAACAAAAAAGACGAAGAAGAAATAGAGATTGAAAAATCAAATATTGTTCTGGTCGGTGAAACAGGTACCGGCAAAACCTTATTGGCAAGAACCATTGCCAAAATGTTGCATGTTCCGTTTACCATTGTTGATGCTACCGTTTTAACCGAAGCGGGTTATGTGGGCGAAGATATTGAAAGTATATTAACAAGATTACTTCAGGTAGCCGATTACAATGTAGAAGCGGCTGAAAAAGGAATAGTTTTTATTGATGAAATTGATAAAATTGCCCGTAAAGGCGATAATCCTTCTATTACACGTGATGTATCTGGTGAAGGCGTTCAGCAGGGTTTATTAAAACTGCTCGAAGGATCAGTAATAAATGTTCCGCCACAAGGAGGCAGAAAACACCCCGACCAAAAAATGATTCCGGTAAATACTAAAAATATCCTTTTTATTTGTGGCGGTGCTTTTGATGGCATCGAACGAAAAATTGGACAAAGGCTCAATACTCAAGTGGTAGGATATGCCGCCAGCAGAGAAAAAAATCAGATTGACAGGAACAATCTATTGCAATATATTGCCCCTCAGGATTTAAAAGCTTTTGGATTAATTCCTGAGATTATTGGACGAATCCCTGTGCTTACTTATTTAAATCCGTTACATAAAGAAGCACTTCGTAAAATTCTTACAGAGCCGAAAAATGCAATTATCAAACAGTATAAAAAACTGTTTAAGATGGATGGCATTGATTTACATTTTGAGAATGAGGTAATGGATTTTATTGTTGAAAAAGCCATTGAGTTTAAACTTGGAGCCCGCGGTTTACGCTCTATTTGCGAAGCAATTATGATGGATGTAATGTTTGATATGCCTTCGAAAAAAGATAAGGAAATTACCATTACCCTTGAATATGCAAAAGAAAAATTGGGTAAAACCAATATACAAAGGCTCAAAGCAGCCTGATTTATTTTAATGTTTCATTTAAATTTTTTAAAATCCTAATCGTGGTTTACATTAAACAGTCGCTTCCGGCGACTGTTTTTTTATCCTCCAAGCCGCTGGGATCGGATAGGTGGATATGGCGACTGTGCCTCTAATCCAACAAGCCGCTTGGAGCGGCTTGGCGGATATCGGATATTTAAACTTTTTTACGGTCCAGCACTAAAATAGAAAAGGGGTATTTGTTTTTGTCATCAGCCTCAAAATCACGCTTATCGGTTATTTCCCATTCATCCATATTAATTTCAGGGAAATAAGTATCCCCTTCAAACGAATGATGAATTTTAGTCAGATAAATCCGGTCGACTAATGGTAATGCCAGTTCGTAAATTTTCCCTCCACCAATGATGAATGCTTCAGAATCGCTTTGGGCTTCTTTTATTGCTTCTTCGAGCGAATGAACAACAACACAGCCCTCTACAGTATAATTTTTATCGCGGGTAATGATAACATTGGTGCGGTTAGGCAAAGGCCGCCCATTTGACTCGAATGTTTTCCGCCCCATAATAATATAATGGCCACTGGTAGTTTCTTTAAAATGTTTTAAATCTCTGGGTAAATGCCAGATTAGGTCGTTGTCTTTTCCTATTACATTATTTTCGGCTACTGCTACGATGATTGAAAGCATAATGAGTTTTTTTGTTAATTGGTTTATTCGTTAATTAGTCTATTTGTTAATTAGTGATTAAGAATAATCAATCAAAAGAACTTATTTTCCAGGATTGGTGTTCCTTAAAAATTTAATGTATCCATTCAATTTCCCTTGAACAGAACATATCCTTTTCACTAATTCCTCATAATTATCATCAGGAATTAATTTTCTTTTATAGGATTTCTCAATCCAGGTTTTAGTTTCAAATAAAGAACCTCTACCATAATAACAAAATTGCAAATTCTCCTTATAAAAAAACCTTCCATAACCCTCTGAAATATTTGCAGCAATTGAATCTGCTGATTTAACAATCTGCTTTCCAATAGTATCCTTTGCAAAAAAATCCCAGTTTGAAACAATATCCCAAATTTTATCAGCTAATTCATTTGCTTCATTATAAACTTCTAAATCATCAATTTTTTTCACCATATAAAATATTTTGGATATTACAACTCAACCAATAAACAAATTAACAATTAAACATCAAATTCTTTACACCGAAATAGCCCCCTTTATATGTGGATGCGGGTTATAATTTTCCAGGACAAAATCATCAAATTCAAAATCAAAAATATTCTTCTTATCTGGATTTATTTTAAGATTGGGCAACTTTCTGGGTTCGCGGGTAAGCTGCAATTTAACCTGTTCGATATGATTAAGATAAATATGCGCATCTCCAAGAGTGTGTATAAATTCGAAAGGCTTTAAATCGGTGGCCTGAGCAACCATTTTTAGCAACATAGCATACGAGGCAATATTGAAAGGCACACCTAAAAAAATATCGGCACTACGTTGATACAGCTGTAATGACAATTTTCCATCGGCAACATAAAACTGGAAAAGAATGTGGCAGGGTGGTAAAGCCATATTTTCCAAATCTGCAACATTCCATGCACTCACAATATGCCTGCGTGAGTTAGGATTATTTTTTATAGAATCGATAATTTGTAAAATCTGGTCGATGGATTCTCCATTAGGAGCGGGCCATGAACGCCACTGGTAACCATAAATGTTTCCCAAATCTCCGTTTTCATCAGCCCACTCATCCCAAATACGCACTTTGTGTTCGTTTAAAAATTGGATGTTGGTATCGCCATTTAAAAACCACAGCAATTCATAAATAATCGACTTAAGATGAAGTTTTTTAGTAGTTAATAACGGAAATCCCTCTTCGAGGTTAAACCGCATTTGATAACCAAAGGTACTGACAGTTCCTGTACCGGTACGGTCTTCTTTTTTAATCCCGTTAGTTAATACATGATCAAGTAAAGTTAAATATTGTTTCATATCATCGCTGGATTTTTATCTTGTAAAATGAATGCATGTAAAATTAAAAAAACAATAAACAGAAATGATCGGTTAGGGAAAATTCTATTTAACAATATTATTAAAAACGGGCTATTACTCTTTCAAAACTCTTATTTAATCAATAAAATAATTGTTAATAAAAAAAAATTAGTCTATTTTCGCATTTAAATACCGAAATTACTTAAATAGACAGATTATGTCGAAAGTTGTATCCATGTCAGAAGCAGCATCCATTGCATTACATGGAGTTATATTAATTGCCCGTGAAAAAGAAGGATTAAATGTGTTAAAAATTGCAGAACGGACAAACACATCTAAACATCATGTAGCCAAAGTAATGCAACGATTGGTAAAAGCCGGGTATTTAACTTCTCATCGCGGCCCCAGTGGAGGTTTTGAACTGCGTAAAAAACCCGAAAATATAACCTTTCTGGAAATTTATGAAATAATAGAAGGAACCATTGAAATTGGAAAATGCCCGATGGATAAACAGGTTTGCCCTTTTGATAAATGTATCATGAATAACGTGACCAATAAAATGACCCGGGAATTTAAAGAGTATTTAAGAGAACAAACCGTTGATCAATACATTTAAATAGGATAAGTTTAAACTTATAAAAACAAAACACATCTTTTTTGTTATTTTTTTAACACACCAAAACTCCTCAACAACAACTCTTTAAAAACACAAATTTCACAAAAATGATATATATCAACTCTATTTATTTGGTGAGTTAAAAAGTATTACTTAATTTTGGTATTAAAATACTTAATTACCTTTTAATAAAAAATATGAAACAAGCATGATAAAAATAATTATTAACATACACGACAATGATTATTTTTCATCATGCGGTTCCATCTGACCTTTGAAAATTAAATTAGAAACAGATGAAAAGACAGATTATAAAAATAGACGAAGAGAAGTGCAATGGATGCGGAGTTTGCATCCCAAATTGCCACGAAGGCGCTTTACAAATTATTGATGGTAAAGCACGACTAATAAGCGATTTAATGTGCGACGGGTTGGGTGCATGCATTGGCCATTGCCCCGAAGGAGCTATTGACATTATAGAGCGTGAAGCCGAGCCGTATAAAGAAATTATCGTTATAGAGGAAATGGTTAAAAAAGGGAAAAATACAGTCGTTGCCCATTTAAACCATTTAAAAGGCCACAAAGAATTTGGTTTCTTTAAACAGGGGATTAAATGGATGCAGGAAAACAGCGATAAAATCAACTTTGATATAGATGAAGTGATAGCAAAGGTGCATAATGGTGCTGCTGTAAAAGAAAAAGCTGAACCGGTTGCTGCCCATGCAGAACATGCGCATCATCACCATCACGGTAACGGATGCCCGGGTTCATTATCACAGGCTATCGAACGAGAAGAAAATATGATTGAAACACCCGTAGCTTTTACTCCATCACAACTAACACACTGGCCGGTACAAATGCACTTGATTAATCCGGTATCGGAACATTTTCAACATTCTGATTTATTAGTAGCTGCCGATTGTGTTGCCTTTTCCATGGGCAATTTCCACCAGGATTTCCTTAAAGGAAAAACATTAGCGATTGCATGTCCTAAATTAGACTCAAACAAAGAGGTATACATCCAAAAATTAATATCCTTAATTGAGGATGCTAAAATAAATACCATTACGATAATGAAAATGGAAGTGCCTTGTTGTGGAGGAATAGTACAAATGGCACAAATAGCACAAAAACAGGCATCGCGGAAAGTGCCTATAAAAACCATAACCGTAAGTATTTCAGGTGAAATACTTACAGAAGAGTGGATATAATTTGACATCTTTTGAATCACATATTATTATATATAAAATCAATCAATAACCAAAAAAAAATAAAAATTATGAGTATGTTTTGTTTTCAATGCCAGGAAACAGCCAAAGGAACCGGCTGTACAGTAAAAGGTGTTTGTGGAAAAACCGACGATGTGGCCAATATGCAGGATCTGTTGATATTCGTTTTAAAAGGGATATCTATTTATACCAAAGCTGCCCGTGAAAATAAGGTTGAGTATGATAAAAAAATCAACAAATTCATTTTTGATGGCCTGTTTGCAACCATTACCAATGCAAACTTTGATAAGAAAGTTTTTATTGAGAGAGTGCGCGAAGGACTTGAAATAAGAAACAGCGTACGGTTAGCCTTAAAAGAGGCAGGAATTGAATTAGATGAAAGCAAGCTACATGAATCTGCAACCTGGCAGGCTTTCACTCCGGACGAGTATGAAAGAAAGGCTACAGATGTAGGTGTTTTAAAAACCGAAAACGAAGACGTTCGTTCGTTACGCGAACTAATTACGTATGGAGTAAAAGGTTTAGCAGCTTATACCGAGCACGCCTATAACTTAGAACAAGAAAATGAAGAACTTTATAAATTTATGCAGGATGCACTGGTTGCTACAACCGACGACAGCTTAACCGCTGACGACCTGGTTGCCCTAACCTTAGAAACAGGGAAATACGGTGTTGATGCTATGGCTCTATTGGATAAAGCCAACACTACCGCATACGGAAATCCTGAAATTACCAAAGTAAATATTGGCGTTCGAAACAACCCGGGTATTTTAATTAGCGGCCACGACTTAAGAGATATGGAAGACCTGTTAAAACAAACCGAAGGTACTGGAGTAGATGTTTACACACATAGCGAAATGTTGCCGGCCAACTACTACCCTGCATTTAAAAAATACGATCATTTTGTAGGCAACTATGGTAACTCATGGTGGAAACAAAAAGAAGAGTTTGAGAGTTTTAACGGCCCTATCCTGTTTACAACAAACTGTATTGTTCCTCCACCAAAAAACGCTACTTATAGCGATAAAGTTTATACTACCGGAGCTTCAGGATTTGATGGATTTACACATATCCCGGACCGGGAAAAAGGAGGACAGAAAGATTTCTCACAAATCATTGAGCATGCTAAAAAATGTGAATCACCCATAGAAATTGAAAAAGGAGAAATTGTAGGTGGTTTTGCTCACAACCAGGTAATGCAACTGGCCGACAAAGTAGTAGGTGCTGTTAAATCAGGCGCTATTAAGAAATTCTTTGTAATGGCAGGATGCGACGGCAGAATGAAAAGCCGTGAATATTATACCGAGTTTGCCGACCAATTACCCAAAGATACCGTGATTTTAACCGCAGGTTGTGCAAAATACCGCTACAACAAATTGCCTTTGGGTGATATCGACGGAATTCCAAGAGTACTGGATGCCGGGCAGTGTAACGACAGCTATTCGTTAGCTGTAATTGCCATGAAATTAAAAGAAGTTTTTGAGTTGAACGATATCAACGATTTACCTATTGCTTATAATATTGCATGGTACGAGCAGAAAGCGGTAATCGTTCTGTTGGCACTTCTTTACCTGGGTGTTAAAAACATCCACTTAGGGCCTACATTACCGGCATTTTTATCGCCAAATGTAGCCAACGTTTTGGTTGAAAAATTTGGTATCAGCGGAATTAAAACCGTTAAAGAAGATATCAAAATGTTTATGAACTAATTAAATAACAGTAACTAAATCAAACCTGGCAGGTTAAATGAGTCTGCCAGGTTTTTAAAATATCATAAAAAATGAAAACAATAACTTATTTAGACGCAGAAGCAAGAGAAAACCCACATGGAGTTGATGCACGTGGACTATATGACAGCAAACATGCTATGGTTACCCACATGTACATTAAACCCGGTGAACAACTTAAAAAACACATTACCCCGGTTGATGTTATTTTCTATGTATTGGAAGGAACCGGAATTATAGAGATTGGTGACGAAAAAAAAGAAGTAAGTAAAGATACGCTGATTGACAGTCCGGCTAAAATTCCACATTGCTGGTATAACGAAAGTGACAGTGTATTAAGAGTACTTGTCATCAAAGTTCCAAAACCCGAAGGCAAAACAAAAATATTATAACAACAATCCTTTGGTTTCCTGTTTTCAATATGTCCCGGGAAGTTAACCGGGACTTATTTTTTATTTGAAAAGAGGAATTGCTTCTAGTCATTTTTCGTATATTTTTTTATTTTCACATCAAAATAAAAATTTAAATACTTTATGCACCCAAGAATCGCAAGGGAAAAAAGAATAGTAGATAAGATGATTACGATTTACTGCCAGAAAAATCATCATCGCAAAAAAAAGAAGCTTTGCCCTGATTGTAAAGACTTAAAAGCATACGCCCATAAAAAATTATTGCACTGTCCCTTTGCAAAAGATAAACCTGTTTGCGCAAAATGTAAAATCCATTGTTACAACACCCAAAGAAGAGAACAGATAAAAAAAGTTATGCGGTACGCAGGGCCTAAAATGATATACAGACATCCGATAGATACCATCATTTACTTTTACCATAAGCTAATACATATTAACTATACACCACAATGAAAGTCCAAAACATTCAAAATGCCCCGAAAGTACCAATTGAATTGGAAGCACACATCCTGCATTCAGAAAAACCGGTTGAGCTTGTACATTTGCTATTAAGACCCGGTGAGCAATTAGCCGGACACAAAAATCCGTTTGATGTGGTTTTTTTTGTTATTGAAGGGTCGGGAATTTTAACCATTAACGGAGAGTCAAAAAACCTAAAAGCAACCGATACCCTAAAAGTAACATCAGAAATTAATCGCGGATGGAAAAATAAATCCGACAAAGATTTAAAAATTTTAGTCATAAAACTTCTGTAAATTAATTTTGCTTAAATCAATGAATCTGCTATCTTGCGGAAAATAAAAAAAGATGAAAGATGAAAAAAATATATTTAATAGTAGCTGCTATTGCTATAGCAACCACCATATTTTCGTGCAAAACCGGCAAAGAAAAAATAAATAAAGAAGAGTATATTCAGTCGGTAAAAGAGTGGCAACAAAACCGGTTAGAGCGATTAAAATCTGAAAATGGCTGGCTTAACCTGGTTGGTTTGCACTGGCTTAAAGAGGGAGAAAACCCGTTTGGCAGCAACGAAGCCAATAACATTGTGTTCCCCGATAAAGCACCTGAGTTTATTGGCTCTGTCCTGTTGTATAAAGGCCATTTAAGCGTTCGTATTGAGCCCGATGTTGATGTATACATTAACGATAGCCTGGCAAAAGAACATGAGGTTTACCCCGATGCAGCTAAAAACACCACCTATTTTAAACTAGATGATTTCCGGTGGCATATTATTAAACGCGGCGACCGGTATGGTATTCGCCTACGTGATTTAAAAAGTCCGCTATTGGAACAAATCACTGAAATACCAACATTTCCTATAGATTTAAAATGGAGAATAAAAGCAACTTTTGAGCCATTTGATACACCCAAGGAGATTGCTGTACCCAATTTTTTGGGAAAGGTTAATTACGAAAAATGCTACGGATTACTAAAATTTACTATAGATGGACAGGAACTTTCTTTAATGCCTTTAGGCGATGGAGTAAACGAAAACTTTTTTGTGATATTTGCCGACGAAACCAGCGCTGAAGAAACATACGGTGCCGGAAGATTTTTATCGGTTGAGAAGCCGGACAAAAACGGAATAACATATATCGATTTTAATAAATCAACTAATCCACCGTGTGCATTTACCGATTATGCAACCTGCCCCTTGCCTCCCAAAGAAAATATTTTACCGGTAAAAATTCTGGCCGGTGAAAAAACCAACGAGTTGATTGGGCATCATTAAAATATTTTTATTCCTCGGTAATGGTATAGTTTACCCCTCTTTCTTTAAGGTAATCCATAATAAAATTAAAACTTTTTTCATCCACCCCTAAATATTCTGGTGGGCATAGCCCTTTATGTTTAACCATTCCCTTTGCAAATAAATTGGTTATAGCAGTACAGGTATATCCTGTGGTTCGTGCCATAGATGTAACTTCTGTTTCTTTATCATATTTATCGAAAAGGTTATATGAATATTTTTTCTCTTTTCCGTTTTCTTTTCCTTTAATAATTACACGCAGCATGGTAAAATCCTCTTCACCACGTTTTAGTTCCCAAACCGGGAATAAAATTTTAGCAGTGAAATCAATAGGCCGTATCTGTTTCCCATTCACAAGAATATAATCATTATCAAAAAAACCGGTTTCCCTTAACACTTTAATATACTCCATTGTTCCCGGATATCGCAATGTTTTCTCAATCATATTAGGAATTTTCATGGTCTTAATTAACGTTCTCAACCCATCGGTATTCCATGCTTCTAAGGATCCAATAGGCTCAAAATATTCGAGTTCATCCTCTGAAAGTGCTTTACGAACAACCAGCTCTCCATTTAAAACATAGCGTGCATGACGTATATATTCCTCCAGCACATCCATAGGAGAAAATACTGCTTTATACTCATAAGGCCACTCGCGCTTAAAAGGCAACCCTCCGCTGTAGCATTTATAGCTGTTAACCTCCATCCTTTCATTATGATAACCCAGAATAATATTTCCCATACCGGGAGCAATACCGGCATCAATAATTGCAGTTACATTTTTTTCTTTAGCCAGTTGATCCAAATCATAGGGTTCTTCTCTAAAAAAGGAGATATCAATAATATTCTTTCCGGCTAAGATAGATTGTTTAACTGCATTATACCCCATATATCCGGGTAGGGCCCCGATAACCAGATCAAAATCTTTTATCACATTATTAAACTCTTCCACATCAGCCAAATCGGCAATTTGGGTGAATATATTTTTATATTTATTAAATTTCTCCAACTCCGAAGGATTAATATCAACAGCAGTAACCTCAAAAGATTTTGCCAAATCAACGGCAATTGCTTTTCCAATAAGTCCTGCACCTAAAACAACAATCTTTTTCATACCAAAAAACAATTAATTATTCAATAAGTAAAGTTATAAAACTTTTCGACATCTGCCTTATCTACTTTTTCAATATCTACGGTGATACGTAAATCTTCAAGAGGCTTATTTCGTTCATTCACGGGTTGCGAAGCAATTTTATCTACTACTTCAAACCCACTCATTACCTGTCCAAAAACAGTATATTCACCATCCAGGTGTGGGGCTCCGTTACAGTTTTGTATAATATAAAACTGTGTTCCACTGGAACGTTTTTCAGGATTTTCAGCACCTCCATACCTTGCTGCACCAACGACACCACGCAAATGTTTGTGATGTGGTTTTATTTCTGCCGGGATAGTACCCTGAATAACCGAAGGACTATAATCAATCGGTTTATTTCGAGTGGTATAATCACCGGTTTGAATCATAAAGTTATCAATAACCCGATGGAAAATGATATGATTATATACGCCTGATTTTGCCAGTTTAATAAAATTTTCTTTATGGATTGGCGTATCATCAAATAATAATATCTTAATATTGCCATAATCGGTATGTATAGTAATCAGATCATCAGCATCTCCATTGCTAACCTGACCTCTACATGTAGCAGAAAGAAAACATAAAGAAATGAAAAATACCAAATATTTAAATTTCATATACCCTAAATTTTGCATTTATCCAAGAATCATTCCAATAATGGTAGCAGACAATAAAGAAGCCAATGTTCCTCCAATTAAAGCTCTCATTCCTTGTTTAGACAAAAAAGTTCTTTTGTTTGGAGCTAATCCACCTATTCCTCCAATTTGAATTCCAATAGATGCAAAATTTGCAAACCCACACAGCATATAAGTTGCCATGATAATGGATTTGTAATGAGTAAAGCTCCCATAAACTGCATCGCCTGTAGATTTTAGAGTGGCAAGGCTGGTATAACCTACAAACTCGCTGGCAATTAATTTTTCTCCCAGCAATCTTCCTAACAATGCCATATCTTCTTTAGCAACTCCAATAACCCACATCAATGGAGCAAACAAATAGCCTAAAATAAATTCGAGTGATAAGCCATCATACTGCCCGTCAGTAGCTTGTGCAATAACTTCATTCAGGTTAATCCATGCACCAACTTTTGTAAAAATAAAATTAACCATGGCAATAAAAGCAAAAAATACAAGTAGCATGGCACCTACGTTAGCAGCCAGTTTCAGTCCTTCGATCGTACCGTTTGAAAGAGCATCCAGAAAGTTAGATCCAATTTTATCCATGGATACATTGGTTTCCTTCTGAATTTTTTCCGGTTTTTCCGTTTGTGGCATTAATACCTTAGAAATAACAATAGCTCCGGGTGCAGCCATTACCGATGCAGTTAACAAGTGTTTTGCAAACATTACCCGTTGTACAGGATCGTCTCCACCCAAAAAACCAATATAGGCTGCCAGTACACCACCGGCAACAGTAGCCATACCACCTATCATCACCAATAACATTTCAGAATCGTTCATCTTAGGTAAATAGGCCTTTATCATTAAAGGAGATTCTGTTTGTCCTAAAAAAATGTTTCCGGCAACAGACAAGCTTTCTGTTCCCGATAGTTTCATTGCTTTTATCATTAACCAGGCTAAACCTTTTACTACAACCTGTATTACACCCCAATAAAATAATACACTGGTTAACGCCGAAAAGAAAATAATAGTGGGTAAAATTTGAAAAGCAAAAATCATCCCCATAGAATCGGTATCCATAATAGAACCAAAAAGAAACGTGCTCCCTGCATCCGTAAAATCTAATATCTTAACAAAAATTTTGCCTACAAATTCGAAGAAAAAAGCAACAAAAGGAATATACAGAATACTAATTGCAAGGATTAACTGAATGGCAAGGCCTTTAGCAATTACAATCCAATCCACATTTTTCCGGTCTGCACTAAAAATCCAGGCTAAAATAATAATAACGACCATACCTAACAATCCCCTAAGGATTGTAACCAAACTAAATCCGGATTCTTCATTCCCTTTGATCAGAATATTAGATTTAGAAATTTCTTCCTCAGCTTTCTGCTCCGTTTGTTCCGATACTAGATAATCGGTTGAATCAGTTTTAATTGTTGTAGTATCGGTTGCTATAATACTTTGAGGTGCAGTGGTGTTTCTTTGTGATGCAAAAACTCCTGCAATAACAATCACAAAAGAAAAAAGAACTAATATTTTTTTCATTTACGTCAATTTAAATTATTTCACTTATCTTTTTTTCGCTTATTAATTTCATCTCGAATAATGGAAGCCCTTTCATATTCCTCTTTTTTTATTGCCTCATCCAGAAGTACTTCCAAGGCCTCAATATCTAAATCTTCGTATTCATAACTAGACATAGAAGATATATCTGTTTCAGACTTATCTGACGATTTTTCTGAGGGAGACTTATGAGGTTGAATATTTTCTTCACTCTCAATATCAATTACAATTCCTGATTTTTGTAGAATTTCTTCTGTAGTATATATAGGGCATTTAAATCGTAATGCAAGGGCAATTGCGTCAGAGGTTCTGGCATCAATAGAAATGTTATTCCCCCCGTTATTACATATTAACTGGGAATAAAACACTCCTTCCTCCAAACGATAAATATTAACCTCCAATAAGTTAATACCAAAAGAAGTTGCAAAATTTAAAAACAAATCATGTGTTAATGGACGTGGGGGTTTTAAACCTTCCAATTGAATAGCTATAGCCTGAGCCTCAAATCCACCAATAATAATCGGAATACGCCTATCCCCATTTTCTTCGGTTAAAACCAAAGCATAAGCGCCAGTCTGTGTTTGGCTATATGATATTCCCAGTACATTTAACTTAATCTTACTCATAAATAAAAGTCAGGTTACAACATTAAATTTATACAAAAGTAAATAAATCATTGATAAAATATAGATTTAAACTTTTGAACCTGTAAGAAATTATGCAAGCAAGTTTAACAATTAATTTAATTAAAAAAAAACTTCCATTTAGTTTAAAAAAACGGTTTAGACTAATAGCGTCATTTTTATGAACAAATAATTGTATAAAATGATATATGCTATGATTATAAAAAAGATTATTTTTAACTTAGCAACTATAAAAAATAAATAATGAAAACGATAAAATCAGATTTTTTGGAGGCTCAGAATTTATTAAACACATTTATTAATGACGAAAATAATATCTTAAAAATTCAGTCCGCAGGAGATATAATTATCGAAGCAATAAAAAAAGGAAATAAAGTTGTCTCGTGTGGCAATGGAGGGTCTATGGGTGATGCCATGCATTTTGCTGAAGAGCTTACCGGACGTTTTAGAGAAAATCGCCCTGCCATTGCAGCCCTTTCCATTTCAGATCCTACCCATATAACATGTACAGCTAATGATTATGGATATGATTATATTTTTTCGAGATATATCGAAGCCATTGGACAGAAAAATGATGTATTACTTGCAATTAGTACTAGTGGTAATTCTGCTAATGTATTAAAAGCAGCTGAAATTTCTCATAAGAAAAAAATGAAAGTGGTGGCACTAACCGGAAAAGGAGGAGGAAAACTGGCTCAAGTGTGTGATGTTGAAATTCGTGCCCCTTATTCCGAATACGCAGACAGAGCACAAGAAATACATATTAAAGTTATACATGCTTTAATTCATTATATCGAAAAAAATATTTTTTAAAACAAAATAAACTGTTTATGCTGGTAAAAACCTATGGAAGTGCTGTACAAGGCATAAGTGCTACAACCATTACCATAGAAGTAAGTGTATCACAAGGGATTAATTTTTATCTTGTTGGATTACCAGATAGTGCTGTTAAAGAAAGTCAACAACGAATAGATTCCGCTTTAAGAACTAACGGATACAAAGTCCCTGGCAAAAAAATTGTTATTAATATGGCCCCGGCTGATATCCGAAAAGAGGGCTCAGCCTATGATCTACCCCTAGCCATAGGTATATTAGCAGCATCGGAACAAATACAATCCAATCAGTTAGAAAATTACATCATTATGGGCGAACTTTCGCTAGACGGAGGTTTGCAAAAAATTAAAGGAGTATTGCCTATTGCTATTCAAGCCCGTAAACAGGGTTTTAAAGGTTTTATTTTACCCAAAGAAAATGCAAAAGAAGCTGCTGTTGTTGATGGGCTTGATATATACGGAGTAAAAAATATTAAGGAAGTGATAGATTTTTTTAATCAGGATGTTGAATTAGAAAAAACGATAGTTGATACTCGAGAAGAATTTTTTGCAAATATAAATAATTATGATCTTGATTTTGCCGATGTCCGTGGCCAGGAAAATGTTAAACGAGCCCTTGAGATTGCTGCTGCCGGCGGACACAATATAATAATGATTGGTGCACCGGGTGCTGGGAAAACCATGCTTGCCAAACGCTTACCCACCATTATTCCTCCATTCACCTTACACGAAGCTCTTGAAACAACCAAGATTCATTCTGTAGCCGGAAAAATTGATGGTGAAACATCATTAATGACCCGAAGGCCTTTTCGTTCTCCCCATCATACTATTTCTGATGTTGCTTTGGTTGGCGGTGGTGGCTATCCTCAGCCTGGGGAAATTTCACTGGCACATAACGGAGTTTTATTTTTAGACGAATTACCCGAATTTCAACGTTCTGTACTCGAGGTTATGCGTCAACCGTTGGAAGATAGGATCATAACCATTAGTAGAGCTAAATTTACAGTAGAATATCCCGCAAGTTTTATGCTGGTAGCCTCAATGAATCCTTGCCCCTGCGGATATTATAATCATCCGGATAAAGAATGCGTTTGTGCCCCTGGAAACATTCAACGATACTTAAATAAAATCTCAGGCCCGTTACTTGACCGTATTGATATACATATTGAGGTAGTTCCTGTATCGTACGACGAGCTGGCAGAAACAAACCCTGCTGAAAGTAGCGGGGAAATTAGAAAACGAGTAATAAAGGCACGAGAAAGACAATCCGAACGATTTAACGCACACCCACAAATTTACAGCAATGCTCAAATGTCATCAAAAATGATTCGCACCTGGTGTGAAATTGATTCTGCCGGAAAAACACTGCTTAAAAAAGCGATGGAAAAACTAGGGCTATCGGCCAGAGCTTACGACCGCATATTAAAAGTAGCCAGAACCATTGCCGATTTGGAAGGAACCGAAAACATTCAATCATACCACTTAGCCGAAGCAATACAATACCGAAGTTTAGACCGCAGCGGCTGGGGGAATTAA
>JAXHVS010000113.1:0-7621 GCA_034189025.1 Bacteroidota bacterium | reverse complement strand
TAAATTATATTTAAATCTGGTTGAATTTGTTTTTTATTTATTAAATTTGTTATAGATTATTGCTTATTGCTACCTTCCTTCGGCAGGTAAACTGCTTATCGCCGCTGCCTACTGCCACTGCCTACTGCCTACTGCTACTGCTACTGCATACTGCCGCTGTTTCCTGCCGCTTTTACTTATCTCTCGCTAAAGGCGCCAAGGCGCTAAGATTTTATTACAATATCTGTGATTATCATTCCAAATCGGTGTATTCAATTGATTGAATTTGTGTTCTATTAGAATAAAAAGTTCATTCCAATGTACAGGCCATTGTCACCGTCACGTTTGTCAAAAGCCATTCCGTAATCAAATGCAACAATAAAGTTTTCATTCAAAACAACATGAAGGCCTATACCAGAACTTGCATGAATTTTATCTGAGCTTTCGTCAAAATAATCGGATAAATTTTCTGAATCAGGAATAAGGCTTTTATCAATTTCAATAGGTTTTGTTACTTTGCCTGCATCCAGGAAAGTACTTAGTGCTAAATAAAAATTTTGGTTTTTAATCACTCCTTTCCAGAATTTCCATCTAAATTCAAAATTACCATATACAATATCTTCGCCCACAATCCGGTCGCGTCTTATTCCGCGTAAAGACTTTGCTCCACCCAATCCTTCGGTTAATACAGATGGAGAAAAAGAGCTTATCAGATAAGGCTGATAGTAGAAAGGTGGATTTCCTTGTACCGTTCCCTGGTAGCCTACTCTGTAAGCAAAAGATAATTTGGAGGGTACAAGAGTGAAATATTGTCGATGAATGAATGATAATTTAGTAAAAGAGTTTTCATAATTGTCCAGCAATTTGGGTGCAGTAACAATAATTACTTCCGACCATATCCCTTTCATCGGATTTGCTTCGTTATCTCTCGTATCATAAATAGTTCCGAATTTTAAATAATTCATCACTCCGCCGTCTGCTTCTTTAGCAGGGATGAGTCCCCAATCCATATATTTGTCGTATAAGCTTGCTGTATCAGGCAGGAGGTCATCACCACTTTTTCCTTCGTTTAGCTTATCAATATCTACGCTTCCAAGCTTATGATTAAAATGGCCAAAACCTATTAGCCATTTGAGGTTGTTGCCAGCCAGCCGGCCCTGGAAATCTAATGTAAAGCGCAATAGTATTCTTTCATATCGGTAATACATTCGGGAAATATAATCATCGCTTTCATCATCTTCAAAATCTATAAAATAAGCCGATTCATATCCGTTAAAGCCGTAAAAATCCAGTGCTTGTTCGGTAAGGTAGCTAAGGTCAGCTGTAATTCTTATCGGCCGGTTGGGAAACATATGCTCTGAATCAAAAAAAAGCTGATTAATACCACTTCCTTTGGTTGTTCGTGAAATCTCTAAGTATATTGACTGCTGGTATTCCGGATAGGTGGAAGGTTTTCCATAATTATAAAAATTTACCAAACCGCCATACTTGAACCCTAAATCAGAATCGAAGGCTACTACAGGAACAGCACCAAAAGTCCATCCATCCTTTATTTTTTCTTCTTTATTTTTACTTGTTGCCAACGTGTCATTACCTACTAAATTAATAGGATTCAAGAAGGCAAATAATGCAGATAATAAAAAGAGTCTATTCATAATGAGTAATTTTTTATTGATTTAAGATTTTTGATTAGCCCTGCCAGCCGCAGGCAGGGATTTTAGAATTTTGATTTTTGTTATTCATATTTTTTTGAGCTGTTTCGGAGCTTTTAACAAAGATTGAAATTAATTCATTATTTTCCTTTAATGCTTTTCTAATTTTATCTTCATTTTATGAATAAAATCTTTAATGGATTCTTCACCTTGTGCTTCTTCATGATTTAAAGCAGGTGAAGTTCCTGAGCAAATAAGTTGTCCTGATAAATGATTACCTGCTTTTGTATTTGGCATTTCATTTACAATATCGACTACAAGTACAGCGAAATTAACTAATCTTTCTTCTAACTCTGCTTTATTCATAAATCAGAAATCGTTAATCATAAATCAAAAATCATAAATATTGAATACAGCTTAAAACCCGTTTAAATTCATCGTTACCGTAGGAATTAACAATAACAATCCTAAGATAATTAAAATAATCATAAAAGGGGTAATCCATTTAACCCATTTTTCGTAAGGAATTTTGGCAACACCTAATACACCAATTAAAACTCCCGAAGTGGGGGTTATCATATTGGTAAATCCGTCGCCAAACTGGAAAGCCATAACAGTAGCTTGTCTCGAAATGCCTATTAAATCAGAAAAAGGAGCCATAATAGGCATGGTTAAGGCAGCTTTTGCACTACCTGACGGAATAATTACATTAATAAATGTTTGGATTAAATACATAATACTTATAGAGCCGAACTTTCCAACTGTTTGCATCGATTGTGATACGGAATATAATAAGGTATCAATAATTTTTCCTTCTTGTAACACGATAATAATACCCCCGGCTAATCCTACTACCAGCGCTGCTGATGAAATATCTTTCGCCCCTTCGATAAATAAAGCGGTAATCTTATTAGCGGTTTTATTACTTGCAATTCCGGCTGCCAAACCCATACCAAAGAAGAGGGTGGCAATTTCCATAACATACCAGGCATATCCCATAACACCTATAATAAGAAATAGAATAGTAAAAAGAAGCAGGTTAAGGATGAAGAAATGAACCGATTTTTTTAGCATTAATGGGCCAAGGACAACAAATAAGCCTGATAAAATAGGAATAATAGGGATTGTTGTAGATGAATTACCAATCGTTAGGGTAGTTTGAAATTGAAATACAGAAACCACAATTAGTATTACTGAAATTATTGCATAAGTAACCCATGCCGAAACGGGGGTGTAATATTTTAGTCGAGCAGGGTCTAAATGTTCTTTTTTTCTCCAGTTTTTATTATCATCTTCATAAACGGGTGAAAGTTTGGGGTATTTTTTTATTTTGTTAGCATACCTTAATATAAAAGCTATACCTATTATATTAATAACCACCCAGGCAAAAAGCCGGTATTCTATTCCTGAAAATAATGGAATCCCTGATAATCCCTGAGCAATCCCAATGGTAAACGGATTTAATAATGCTCCGGCAAACCCAAGGCCTGCAGCAACAAAACACATACTAACACCCACAATAGAATCATATCCCATAGAAATAGCTAGTGGCACGAATATGATGATAAATGCAATAGTTTCTTCACTCATTCCAAATACAGCACCAAATATCGAAAACATCAGCATAATTAGGGTAATTATTACATTGTTGATTCCAAGAAACTTAAAGAACCTAAGATGCTCGATTTTTTCTGTTTTTCGTAAAAAAGTAAAAATTCCAACATCAATGGCTTTACTTTCATTCATTATCCAGAATGCTCCGCCAATCATTAATATAAAAACGATGATATCGGCTTTATCTACAAATCCTTTAAAAAAGGCAGAAAAAATTTCCCAGGTCTGCGGTTGATTTTCAACATAGTGAAAAGAATCTTTAACAATAATCTCTCGTTCGGTACCATCTTTCATTTCAATGGTTTCCCGATCAAACTCACCTCCTGGGACAAACCAGGTGGCTACCGCCGATAAAACAATGATGAAAAATACAATAACATAGGTGTGTGGAATGGTTCTTTTTTTCTTCATAATTATTATTTCTGATGATTCTACATTTAACCTGTATTATTCATAAACTTTATGAATAATACAGGTTAAATATAAGGTGTAAAAATAGAATAATGTTTATACATCAGGAAATTTTTTCTTTATATACAGATGATTTTTGTAATTTCGTAGCAGTTTAATCAATAAAAAATAAGGTATGAAGCTGCTTATAAAAAATATAAAATCATTGGTGAATATTTTGGATGAATCCACAAAATATGTTGCCGGAAACGAAATGCAAAACTTAAATTGTATCCAGGATGCTTATTTATTGATCGAAGAAGATAAGATTGCTGATTTTGGCAAAATGGATGAGTTAAAGATAAATGACTTTCATGGTGAAACCATTGATGCGGAAGGGCAATTGGTTTTTCCATCTTTTTGCGATTCACATACGCATCTGGTTTATGCAGGCAGCCGTGAGATTGAGTATAGCGATAAAATCCGTGGGTTATCATATGAAGAAATTGCCAAACGTGGTGGTGGAATTTTAAACTCGGCCAAACTATTGCACAATACATCCGAAGATTCATTATACGAACAGTCGTTGGAACGTATAAATGAAATAATAAGTTTTGGAACTGGTGCTGTAGAAATAAAAAGTGGTTATGGATTAACTGTAGAAGATGAACTGAAGATGCTGCGGGTGATTAAGCGTTTAAAAGAAACAACACCTATAACTATTAAATCAACTTTTTTGGGAGCTCATGCTGTTCCGGCTGAATATAAAGGCAAACAAGATGAATATGTTGATTTGGTTATCAACGAAATGATTCCGCAGGTTGCAAGCGAAGAACTTGCAGATTATATTGATGTGTTTTGCGATAAAGGTTTTTTTACCGTTGAGCAAACCGGCCGTATTTTGATGGCCGGGCTTAAATATGGTTTACGCCCTAAAATTCATGCCAACGAATTGGATTACTCTGGAGGAATACAGGTAGGAGTTAAATACGACGCACTTTCAGTAGATCATCTTGAATATACCGGTGATGATGAAATTAAAGCACTGAAAAATTCTGAAACTATGCCTACCTTGTTGCCGGGAGCAGCATTTTTCTTGGGAATGATTGACCCTCCGGTGCGGAAGATGATTGAAGCTGGCTTGCCTGTTGCTTTAGCCTCTGATTATAATCCCGGCTCATCTCCATCGGGTGATATGAAATTTATTATGTCGCTTGGTACAATTAAACTTAGAATGTTACCCGAAGAAGTGATTCATGCAACAACAATTAATGGTGCTTATGCTATGGGTGTTAATGATGAGATGGGAAGTATTACCAAAGGCAAAAAAGCAAATGTCTATATTACCAAAAAAATACCGGGATATGAATTTATGCCTTATGCTTATACAAGCCATTTAATCGATAAAGTAATATTAAATGGTGAAATTCAATATAATAAATAAGTTAGCAAATATGTTAGTTTTTTTTACCACGAAGTCGCACAAAGTAATTTCACGAAGTAAACACAAAGTTTTTTAGTTATAGAATCATGAATATTGAAGATGTTTTCAAAAAAGTATTAGATTGTTCTTTTCGGGTTCATACGGCACTTGGACCTGGATTGCTTGAAAGTGCTTATGAAGAGTGTCTTTATTATGAACTTTTGCATTCGGGATTGAATGTTGAAAAGCAGAAACCATTACCGCTTGTATATAAAGATATAAGATTGGATGCTGGCTATCGAATAGATTTGCTGGTAGAAAATCAAGTAATTGTTGAAATAAAGTCTGTTGATGTATTATGTGATATTCACATGGCTCAAATACTAACTTATTTAAAATTATCAGGATGTAAGTTGGGATTGCTTGCAAATTTTAATGTGCGACATCTAAAGGACGGAATTAAAAGAGTAATAATGTGATTCTTTGTGTGCCTTCGTGATGTACTTAGAGAATCCTTTGTGGTTAAATATTTTAAACGCTTAATATGATTCTTTTTAAGTTTAATATCAAAGATATATATTAATATATAAAATAAAATAAATATGAAACAATTAATCGAATGTGTTCCCAATTTTAGCGAAGGGAACGATATGGACATCATTAAACAAATAACCAACGAAATTGAATCTGTAGAAGGAGTCAGCCTTTTAGATGTTGATCCCGGAAAAGCAACCAATCGTACTGTAGTTACTTTTGTAGGCACGCCTGATGAGGTATGCGAAGCAGCTTTTAAAGCTATAAAAAAAGCATCCGAATTAATCGATATGCGTCATCATAAAGGAGCTCACCCACGGTTTGGCGCAACGGATGTTTGTCCTTTAGTTCCTGTGGCAGGTATTACAATGGACGAAACCGTTGAGTATGCCCGTAAACTGGCTAAACGTATTGGTGAAGAGTTAAATATACCTATATATTGTTATGAGAATGCAGCATTTTCCGATGTGCGTAAAAACCTTGCCAACTGCCGTGCCGGTGAATACGAAGGGTTAAAAGAAAAACTAAGCAAACCGGAATGGAAGCCCGATTTTGGCCCTGCAGAATTTAATGCTAAAGCCGGTGCTACAGCAGTAGGTGCAAGAGATTTTTTAGTAGCTTATAATATTAATTTAAATACCACATCCACTCGAAGAGCCAATGCCATTGCATTTGATGTGCGTGAAAAAGGGCGTGTGAAACGTGAAGGTAATAAGTTAACCGGTAAACCGGTATTGGATGAAAAAGGAAATAAAGTTTGGATTCCGGGTACGTTAAAAGCAGTAAAAGCCATTGGTTGGTTTATTGATGAATACGGAATTGCACAAATATCTATGAATCTGACCAATATTTCTATCACCTCAGTACACGAAGCATTTGATGAGGTATGCAAAAAAGCTGATGAAAGAGGGATACGAGTTACAGGTTCTGAACTGGTTGGATTAGTTCCCTTAAAAGCCATGATCGATGCAGGAAAATATTTTTTGCGAAAACAAAATCGATCGGTTGGAATTCCTGAAAAAGAGATTATTAAAATTGCAGTTAAATCACTTGGTTTGGATGATTTATATGAATTTAAGCCCGAAGAGAAAATCATTGAATATAAAATGGCCGCTGATCAAAAGAAAAAGAAATTGGTAGATTTAACGGTAGAAGGGTTTGCTGATGAAACTGCATCTGAATCTCCTGCTCCGGGGGGTGGTTCTGTGTCAGCCTATATGGGAGCTATGGGCGTTGCTTTAGGAACTATGGTAGCTAATTTATCATCTCATAAACGTGGTTGGGACAACCGTTGGGAAGAATTTTCCAACTGGGCAGAAAAAGGAATGCAATATCAGCAAGAGTTGTTAAAACTAGTTGACGAAGATACAGATGCTTTTAACAAAATTATGGATGCTTTTGGGTTACCCAAGAAAACAGACGAAGAAAAGAACTTACGGAAAAAAGCCATTGAAGAAGCTACTAAAAATGCAATCATGGTACCATATAGAGTTATGGAAATAGCCCATAAATCGTTAGAGGTGATAAAAGCAATGGCCGAAATTGGTAATCCAAATTCTGTTTCTGATGCCGGCGTAGGTGCTTTAGCTATAAGATCTTGCGTGAAAGGAGCCTTCTTAAATGTAAAAATAAATGCTGCAGGGTTAGATGATAAAGATTTTATTCAGGACGTTAGCAAAAAAGCGACAAAAATTGAAAATGATACAGAAATATTAGAGAAAGAAATTCTAAAAATTGTAGAGAGTAAAATTTAATTTTTTTATTAACTTTTAATAAAATTAACGAGCAGACAGGATTTGATCTGCTCGTTTTATTATTAATACCTGTGCTACAAGTTGTTATAAAATTGTTTAGGTTGTGGATTATAAACAAATCCTTCTGAAATAATTAATCTTGTTGATAATCGTTTATTTATTAGAGATAGATTTTTTTTGTTTTCAATTTATTTTTTTTTACTTTAGTGCGGAATAATTTAACCAAATTTAATTATGAACCTAAAAATTTTATCTATGAAAAAATTGACAATCTT
>JAXHVS010000112.1:0-20518 GCA_034189025.1 Bacteroidota bacterium | reverse complement strand
TAAAAACGAATGAACACTTTTTTACATCACATCGCAGAAGATTTATACAACAGATATGGAGATAAAATCTCTGAATTATGCCTGGTATTCCCGAACCAAAGAGCAGGTATGTATTTTAAAAAATACCTGTCCGAATTAACCGCGAAACCAATTTGGTCGCCAAAAACAACAACCATAAATGAGTTAATGCAGGAAATCTCCGGTTTAACAATTGCAGACCCAATTAAAATCCTGTTCGAATTGTATCAGATTTATAAAAAAGCAAAAAAAACGGAAGAACCTTTTGATGATTTTTATTTCTGGGGAGAGATGATGTTAAATGATTTTGATGATATCGACAAATACCTGGTTAATCCTAATGACCTTTTTAAAAACCTTGAATCGTTAAAATCCATACAAGACCAGTTTTCATACCTTACCGAAAAACAAATTGAAGCCATCAAACAATTTTGGCAAAGTTTCGACCCGAAAAAACATTCGGCCCACCAGCAGGATTTTATCAGTATTTGGAATGTATTGCCCGATATTTATAAAAAACTAAACGAAAGATTAACGGCATTGGGTATTGCTTACGAAGGAATGATTTACCGGAAAGTTGCAAACTTGCTGGAGGGTAATAAACCCTTGAATCTATCCCATGAAAAATACGTCTTTGCCGGATTTAATGCCTTGAACCAATGTGAAAAAAAACTCTTCCATTTTTTACAAAATAATCAGCGTGCTGAATTTTTCTGGGACTATGATGAACATTTTATCCAAGATACTCATCACGAAGCAGGATTATTTCTGCGAGAAAATATTAATGATTTTAAAACACCTCTTAGTTTTTCTAATAAAAATATTTCCCGGTTATCTAAAGGCAAAAAAAATATTGAAATTATCTCTGTCCCGGGCAATGTTGGGCAGGCAAAAATCATTACCGAAAATTTAAAACTTGCAAAAAAAGAAATAACAGAATCGCCCGATAATACAGCCATTGTTTTAGCCGATGAAGATTTATTGATTCCGGTGCTGCAATCCATTCCCAACAGCATTGAAAATGTAAATATTACCATGGGGTATCGGGTAATTAATACGCCTATTTACAGTCTGCTCGAACATATTATTGAACTCCAAAAAAATGTCCGAAAAAATTCTTTTTATTATAAAGATGTAACTGCTATTCTGAATCATCAATACATCAATACCTATTTTAGCAAAGAAGCCAACAAGCTGGTGCAATTCATACGCACAAACAACAGGATAATGATTTCAAAAGATGAATTGAGCACCTCTCAATTTTTCTCTTTACTGTTTAATAAAGTAGAATCGTTTACCAATTTATCCGAATATTTTCTAAACATTCTTCATCACATATATCTTTCGTTAAACGAAAATAAACTTGCAGACACACTTCACACGTCATCGCTGGAAAAAGAATATATTTACCATATCTATCTTTCGATAAACAGGGTAAAAGAGGTATTGCAGGAGCAGCAGGTTGAAATCCGAATGGATACTTATATCCGGCTTATCCGAAAAATTATTCGCACCCTTAGAGTGCCATTTACCGGAGAACCTTTATCCGGCCTTCAGGTGATGGGAATCCTCGAAACCCGTTTGCTGGATTTTCAACATCTTTTTATCACATCGGTTAACGAAGGTGTATTCCCAAAAACCGAATCATCATTATCATTTATCCCATATAATTTACGCCGTGGGTTTGGCTTGCCAACGATAGAGCACCAGGATGCCATTTATGCTTACTACTTTTACCGGTTGATACACCGGGCGCAAAGTGTTACCCTGATTTACAACTCGAATACCGATGGTTTGCAAACCGGAGAAATGAGCCGTTTTTTATACCAGTTAAAATACGAATCACCATTTAACATTATTGAAAAAAGTTTGCGGTACGATATCAATATCAATCAACCCAAAGAGATACGAATAGAGAAGACGCCAGAAATTCAGGAAATTTTGCGTACTTACCTATCCTCATCCAAAGAAAATAAATATTTATCTCCCAGTGGTTTAAGTAACTATTTACGTTGCAAACTAAGATTTTACTTCCGTTATGTAGCCGGATTGAAAGAACAGGACGAAGTTACCGAAGAAATTAATGCTCCTATGTTCGGTAATATTTTGCACGAAGCTATGGACAACCTCTACCAGCATTTAAAAGGAAAACCCGTTTTGCCCGAAACCCTTGCGGAGATTTTAAATGACGGGCAAAAAATAACGGTCTCCATCGACCATGCTTTTAACAAAAACTATTTTAAAAACCATAAAGCCGACTATTCAGGAAAAAATATCATTATCCGCGAAATCATTGAAAAATATATAAAACAACTGGTAAAAAAAGATGCCGAAATTGCACCATTCAAAATACTTTCGCTTGAAGATAACTATCAAATTGATATACCGTTTAACCTAAACGGAACCTCTGAGATGGTAAAGCTGGGAGGGAAAATCGACCGGGTAGATAAGCTGAATAATCATATTCGTATTATTGATTATAAAACGGGTAGCGACACACTGGATTATAAAAATATTGAAGCACTTTTCGCTGATAAAAAAAGCGGCCAGAACAGCGCTGTTTTTCAAACATTTTTGTATGCTAAATTTTATAAAGACATAAAAAAACCTGAACTACCTGTTGTTCCCGGCGTATATTCTACAAAACATTTATTTGATAATACGTTTGAATATAGAATATACAACAAAGAAACAAAAAGTTATATTAGTCATTATGACGAAGTTGCTGATGAATACCTGCAACACCTAACCCATTTAATTGAAGAAATTTTTAATCCGGCGATAGCTTTTACACAAACGGATGAAACCAGCCATTGCGAATACTGCCCATATCAAAAAATTTGCCATCGATAAAACATTCCATTAAAACTTTACTCGCTATTGATTTTTTTTGTAATTTAACCAGTTTTAAAATCTTAAAAGCACAGCAATATGGTAGCAAAAAGTAAAAAATCAAAAGGTAAAATCGGAATATTAACTGGTGGTGGTGATGTTCCGGGATTAAATCCGGCTATTAGAGCGGTTACGATAAGAGCTTTACGCGAAGGTTACGAAGTAATAGGCATCCGTCGTGGCTGGATGGGCCTGGTTGACATGATACGAGATAAGAATGCAGATAATTCAGAGTGTATTGAGGTTTTAACCGAAACAAGAGTGAACAGGGCGGCCAGAACAGGCGGAACCTTCCTGCACTCATCAAGGACTAACCCAAGCCGTGTTGCCCGCTGGAACGTTCCCGAACATTTAAAAGATAAATATAACGAACCGAGAAACGACCTGACCAAAGAAGTGCTAAAAAACCTCGATTTTTTGGGTATCGAATATCTTATTCCCATTGGTGGTGATGATACGCTGAGTTACGCAGTACGGCTTTACCGCGAAGGCTTTAAGGTTGTTGCCATCCCTAAAACCATGGATAATGATGTTCCGGGCACCGATTATTGCATCGGATTTAGTACCTGTGTTACCAGAACCATACAAATGACCAATAATTTACGGACAAGTGCTGGATCACATGAGCGTTTTATGGTTTTAGAAGTCTTTGGCCGCTATGCCGGTTTTACTGCTATGCTGCCAACCATGGCAGGAGCTGCCAACCGATGTGTAATCCCTGAATATAAATTTAATATCGAAAAACTAACCGAATTGCTTATTGAAGACCGCGCCAATAACCCAAGCAAATACTCTGTGGTGTTAGTATCCGAAGGTGCTATGTTCGAAGGAAGCGAAATGATTTTCGAGAATAATGCAAAAGATGCATACGGACATGCTAAACTGGGAGGAATTGGAGATTTGGTTTCGGCAAAAATTAAAGAATATTCGGCCAATTGCTGTAAAGGAAGGCCTATTGGTGTCATTAATCAGAAACTAGGCTACCTTGTGCGTGGTGGCGACCCGGATGCCATTGACTCGATTGTGCCCATGGCTTATGGCAATTTAGCATTGGATTTAGTTTTAGAGGGAATCCATGGACGATTGGTTGCCTTAAAAAATGGCCGGTATGATAATCTTCCGATTGAAGTCGTGGTTGGATCCAAAAAACTGGTTAATGTAAGCAAACATTACAATACCGAACGGTTAAGGCCTTTTTATAAAAGTTTCGAGATGCAGCCGTTATTTATTATGACCAGTGAGTAAGGAAACGTCAATTAATGTTGACTATATTCACCGCAAAGGCACTAAGACGCTAAAAATTTTCGTGTTTTAGCTAAATTAGTGCAAACTGTTTCCTCTTGCTCCCTAATACAAAAGGTTCAGCTGCTGTATCCGTTTTAGCTAAAATATGTGTCAATTGGGTTAATCTGTGTATTCAATTTATCGAATCTGTGTGCTAATACACATTATCTTTTCACATACTGCTCATCGTAATACTTCTCGTAGTCGCCACTTAACACATGCTGAAGCCACTCCTCGTTTTCAAGATACCAGTCAACCGTTTTTTCCATTCCTTCTTCAAATTGAAGCGAGGGGGTCCATCCCAGCTCATTTTGTATTTTGGATGAGTCGATTGCATAACGTAAATCGTGCCCGGCACGGTCTTTTACAAAAGTGATTAGCTTTTCGGATTCTCCTTCGGCTCGGTTAAGTTTCTTATCCATGATTTTACAAAGCGTACGAATCAGTTCAATATTTTGCCACTCATTATTCCCGCCAATATTGTATTTTTCGCCAACAGAACCTTTATGAAAAACCAAATCGATAGCCTTAGCATGGTCCTCTACATACAACCAGTCGCGAACATTTTCGCCCTTTCCGTAAATTGGGATTGTTTTTTTATTCTTAATATTATTGATGGCTAAAGGAATTAACTTTTCAGGGAACTGATTTGGCCCGTAATTATTGGAACAGTTGGTAATAACTACCGGTAATCCAAAGGTATGATAGTAAGCCCTCACCAGATGGTCGGAGCTTGCTTTGGACGCTGAATAAGGGCTACGGGGGTCGTACGAAGTTTCTTCGGTAAACAAACCATCATCGCCTAACGAACCGTATACCTCGTCGGTTGAAATATGATAAAAAAGTTTCCCATTATTATCCTTCCAGTTAGCCCTTGCTGCATTAAGCAGATTTAATGTACCCACAATATTTGTTTTAATAAATTCATCAGGGTTTGCAATGGAACGGTCGACATGCGACTCGGCAGCCAGGTGAATTATACCATCAAATTGATATTTTTCAAAAAAATCAAAAATAAAAACATCATCTACGATGTCGCCTTTTACAAATTTGTAATTAGGAGCGTTTTCTACATCTTTTAAATTTTCGAGGTTTCCGGCATACGTTAATTTATCCAAATTAACAATTTTATAATCCGGATACTTATTGACAAACAACCGCACTACGTGTGAACCAATAAATCCGGCTCCACCGGTTATTAAAATGGACTTACTCATTATCTCTGTTTTTTTTATTTCGTATATATTTTTCCCAGTTCCATGCGGACAACAAGGTTTCTTCTAATCCAACCTCGGTTTTCCAGCCCAATTCACTGTTTGCTAATGAAGTGTCAGCATATACCGACTCAACATCACCAGCCCGCCTGCCAACAATTTTATAATTTAACTTTTCGCCTGTAGCATTTTCAAAGGCTTTAATAATTTCCATTACCGAAGAACCTTTACCTGTTCCCAGGTTAAAGACTTCGAAATTCTTTTTATTTTTATGATTTATCAATCGATTTATGGCTACAACATGGGCTTTTGCCAGATCAACTACATTAATATAATCGCGAATAGCGGTACCATCGGGCGTATTATAATCATCGCCAAATACTTTTAACTCATCACGAATACCAATTGCCGTTTGGGTAATAAAAGGCACAAGGTTATCGGGCACACCCAATGGTAACTCACCAATAAGGGCTGAAGAATGGGCTCCTATGGGATTAAAGTATCGTAATGAAATAGCATTCATTTCTTGATTAACTTTCATTACATCATGAATAATTTCTTCAGCAATTTGCTTAGTATTTCCGTAAGGTGAAGTTGCTTTTTTGATAGGAGCATTCTCATCGGCAGGCAATTTATCCGGTTGGCCGTAAACAGTAGCAGAAGATGAAAATACAATATTGCGAATATTAAATTTTAACATTCCTTCTAACAAATTCATCAACGAAACCAGGTTGTTTTGATAATATCTTAAAGGTTTTTCTACTGATTCGCCCACCGATTTAAAGGCAGCAAAATGAATAATCGCATCCAGTTTTTTATAGATTGAAAAAAAATTTACAACCTTTTTTTTATCACAAATATCAAATTGCTCAAAAAAAGGCCTTCGCCCTGTAATCTCTGCTATACCATCCAGTACAGATTTATCCGAATTAGAAAGGTTATCAATAATTACTACATCATATCCTTCGTTCATCAATTCTACTACAGTGTGTGAGCCAATATAACCGATACCTCCGGTTACCAAAACAAGTTTGTTCATTATTTTATAATCGCTAAAATTTCTAACAAAATTAAGCATAATAAAATAAATCGGTGATAATGATTTTTACTTTAATTGATAAATAGGATAAGAAAAAGTGCGAGTTATACCGTGATTCTGGAATAACAACTCTTGGCTTTACAAGTTTTTTCAATATATTTGTTTAACAAAAAGAAAAAAGTTGGATATCAAAAAACACATAAAACAATTACTTGTTGAAAACCAGGGTGTGGTAATTCCTGGCTTAGGAGGTTTTATTGCCGAATACGAGCCTGCTGCATTCGATGTTTCGGAAAATAAATTTTTACCACCTACAAAAAAAATTCTTTTTAATCCCAAATACTCTTTTAGCGACCATAAGCTCATAGATTTTATCGCTCAACAAGAAAATATCGATAAAGAAAAAGCTAAAACTGAGTTAAAAAAATTTGTCAGCAAGGTTAAAAGCCAGCTAAAGGATGGTAAAAATGTTGAATTCCCTGCAATAGGAACACTACATCAAAATGCTAAGGGAGAAATCCTTTTTACCTGGGATAAGCGATCGAACTTACTGGCAGAAGCTTTTGGTTTAAAAGATTTAAAAACCTCAACTTATGAAAAACAAAAACAACCAAAAGATGAAATTCCACAAAAATCAAAATCAGGCAAAAAATTATGGATAACCGTATCGTCAGCTGCTGCAATTCTTTTATTAATTGCTCTTAGCTGGTATTATACCGATGGATATACAAACCTGTGGTTTTTATCATCAAACAAATCTATACCTAAAGAAAATGTGGTGGCAAAGAAGCCAAAAACGAAAGCCTATCTGGATAGTATTGCAAGAGCAGACAGCATAAAGGCAATTATTAACCAAACCATTGACGGAACAACCAACAAAAAAGAAGCGTTATTTTATCAGGAACCGGAAGAAAGCAAACCAGCAAAAGATAAACAGCAATATACCCAATTTCATATTATTGCGGGAAGTTTTAAGAAAATGGAAAACGCTGAAAAATTTTGTGGCGATTTAAAAGCAATGGGCTACGAACCCGTAATTATTGAATCAGATAAAAATCTTCTTCGAATTTCTATCTATTCATATCCTGATGAAATATCAGCATTAAAAAAATTATATAAGCTGCGGGAGACTTCGGAAATAAAATCGGTTTGGATTTTAAAAACCTTTTAATTTTTGCGTAATATCATCCCCTTTTGAAACATCAATAAACAAAGTTTTTAACCCCAGTTTATTTGCCGATTCAATATTGTCGGTAGAATCATCAACAAAAAGGGTTTCTATTGGTTTCAGGTTACTATCTTTTATTACATATTTAAAAACCTCCAAATCGGGTTTTCGCATCCCCATATCAAACGAATAATAAACCTTCTCGAACAGGCTTTTTAATTCAATTCCAAATTGCTCTTTTATATCCTGATTATATTTATGATAATGGATGATATTGGTATTACTGAGAAGAAATAACCGATACTTCGATTTTAGGTTTTGAAGCAACTTAATTCTTTTTTTTGGAAAATCGAGCAGCATAGCATTCCAGGCATCATCTATCTTTGCAGGAGAAACATGATTGTTAAAATGGGCTTGTAAATCGGTATGAAATTTTTCTGGGGTAATCAACCCTCTTTCCAGAAAATCGAATAATTCAGACTGGCGTAGCAAAGTATAACTCTCTTCAAAATTATCAAACCCCATTTCTTTCATTGCCTTTACCGTTCTTTTGCTATCAATGTTAATAATCACATTGCCCAAATCAAAAATGATATTTTTAATTCCTTCCATGTATTATTTTTTCTTAATTAAATAACAAAAATAGAAAAGTTTTAAAAATTCAGTTATCTTTTTCTAATTTTATACAAATTCTTCAAATATGAAAATTCAAAATACCCATTATCATACCATTTGGGTTAATAAAAATGATTCGCAGATTATTAAGATTATCGACCAGCGGTATTTACCTTTTCAATTTGTGATCCAGGACTTAAAAACTACTGCTGACGTTTATACGGCTATTAAAGAAATGTGGGTTCGTGGTGCTCCATTAATTGGCGTTGCAGCAGCCTATGGAATGTATCTCGCATTGCTGGAGCTAAAAAATCAAAAAAAGCCACCACTAAAAATAAATGTATTAGCTGATTATCTTAAATCTGCCCGTCCAACTGCTGTTAACCTGCAATATGCTATTGATTTAATCCTTGACGGGATAAAACCATTAAATACTTTAGATGAAAAAATAAACAACGCTTTTGAATTGGCGAACAGGTTAAAAGAAAAAGAAATTGAAAACTGCAGGTTAATTGGAGAATATAGCCTGCCGCTGATCGAAAAAATCAGCCAAAAGAAAAAAGGCGAAACGGTAAATATTTTAACCCATTGTAATGCTGGCTGGTTAGCTTGTATTGATTACGGCACAGCAACTGCTCCTATTTATCTGGCTCATCAAAAAGGAATAAAAGTACATGTTTGGGTAGATGAAACCCGGCCTCGAAATCAAGGAGCTCGTTTAACAGCGTATGAACTGGAACAGGAAGGAGTACCATACACCATAATCGCCGATAATACCGGTGGTTTGTTGATGCAAAAAGGAATGGTAGATATGGTTATTGTGGGAAGCGACCGTACCACAGCCAACGGTGATGTAGCTAATAAAATTGGAACCTATCTGAAAGCGCTTGCAGCTTATGATAACCAAATCCCATTCTATGTGGCTTTGCCGCTTTCAACTATCGACTGGGAAATTGATAATGGATTGAAAGATATTCCCATTGAAGAAAGAGGCCAGGATGAAATACATTTTGTTGAAGGGTGGCATGAAAATAAAACCACCAAAATAAGAATTACACCCGAAAAAAGTAAAGCAGTAAATTATGGATTCGACATTACACCTGCTAAATATATAACGGCATTAATCACCGAAAAAGGAATTTGTAAGCCCAATAAACAAGATATGGAAAAGCTAAAGAAATGAAACATGATGAGGGTTACATAAAATTCAATCTTGAGTGGGAAAAAGGTACTTTTGACTTTCCTGGCCAACTTTTTCATTCAATAAATTTATGGAGGCAAAAGTTGTATGTAATGGAATTGATTGGTGCTTTTGCTGATGGTGTCGGATTCGGGAATATCAGTATCCGATATCACAACAATCAGTTTATTATTACCGGCTCTGCAACCGGAAACATTCAAAAATTGACCCAAAAGCATTATGCTTTGGTAAAAGATTTTGATTTGGAAAATAATTTCATCCATTGTACAGGTCTGTCTAAAGCCTCATCCGAATCGTTAAGCCATGCTGCTATTTATAAAAGCAACAAAAGAATTAATGCGGTTGTTCATATTCATGACCAAAAATTTTGGAAAAAATATATTCATCAATTACCAACAACAAACGAAAATGCAGCTTTCGGCACACCAGAAATAGCCCGTGAAATTTCTAAATTAACAACACAGGAAAAAGGAATCATTATCATGGGTGGACATCCCGAAGGTATTATTTCGTATGGAAAATCATTAGATGATGCAGGAAATGTTTTATTAAAATATTATCAAATCCTATAATGTTATGACAAAAGTTGCAATCATTGGCGGTTCGGGATTAGAAGATCCCGATATTTTAAAATCGCCAAAAACAATCGAAGTGGGAACACCCTATGGTGCTCCATCATCGGAGTTAACTACCGGAAAAATTGAAGATGTTGATGTTGTGATTTTATCGCGCCACGGAAAAAAACATACCATTCCGCCTTCTGAAGTAAATAACCGGGCCAATATCCGGGCACTAAAAGAGCAAGGTTGTGATTATATTCTGGCAACTACGGCCTGCGGCAGTTTACGCGAAAAAATTGACCGTGGCAGCCTGGTGATTTTAGACCAATTTATTGATTTTACCAAACACCGGCAGACCACTTTTTTTGAAGAATTTGAACCCGGAAAAATGAAGCACACGGTTATGGCTGATGCTTTTGATACCAATCTCAGGAAATTATTAACCCAGTCGGCAGAAGAGTTAAAGCTTAATTTTCATAAAAAAGGAACCGTAGTAACTATCGAAGGGCCCAGGTTTTCAACTCGGGCAGAATCCAACATGTTCCGCATGTGGGGAGCTGATGTGATAAATATGTCGACCGCACCGGAGGCAATTTTAGCCAACGAGCTGGGAGTTCCTTATGCCACCATTGCCATGAGCACCGATTACGATTGCTGGAAAACCGACGAAGAACCGGTAAGCTGGAAAGAAATTATTGAAATTTTTAACCAAAACGTACACAATGTGATTGATTTGATTTTGGCAACATTGAAAAAGCTTGAATAAAAAAACCCGATTTTTTAAAAAAAGTATTGCTTAATTGGCAACAAATCGTTAATATTGCACTCCGAAATTTTATAGTAAAATAAATTTCGGGCCCATAGCTCAGCTGGTTAGAGCACCTGACTCATAATCAGGGGGTCCCTGGTTCGAGCCCAGGTGGGCCCACAGGCACAAAGCCGCTTTTAGAATAATTAACTGAAGGCGGTTTTTTACTTTCATACAGTTTGCATACAACTTTGTGTAAAATTTGCTGTTGAAAGAAAAAAATAGACATAAGTGTAAAGTTTCACTACGTTGTTGATATTGAATTTTTCCTTTTCAGAGTTGCTAAAATATATGCGTAAATATAAATCCACCCGAATTATGAACTGATTCCACCAGAACTTTATTCTTTAAAGTATATGATGCTAAAACATCAGAAAATGCAGAAGATTTTATGGATAAATGTTTAAATTTTTTCCTGTTTAAAATAACTCATGTTTTAACAGGCAATGGCCTGGAATTTACAAACAGGCTTATTAAATCAAAAAAAGGAAATCTTTGTGAAAAACCCTCTAAACTTGATGAAGCCTGTGAAAAAAATAATATTGATCATCGGCTTACTAAACCCAACACTCCAAAAACAAACGGAATGGTTGAAAGAGCAAACGGGACAATAAAAAAGGGAACTATTCTTAAAGAAGAATATAAAAACAAAAAAGAAATGAATGAGTATCTAATGGCGTTTCTTTTACATTACATATTATACAGAAGGCATGGGAGCTTAAGAAAGGAACTTAACGTAAAAACCCCTTTCCAAGCTATTGAAAAATGGTTTGAAATGAAACCTGAAATTTTTAACCAAACTCCAAAGGAGTTTAAAAATAAAATATTAGCTTTAAAGCAAAATTATGAATCAGGTTTTCATAAACAACCTTGTGAAACTTGACAATTAATAACTAAAAACAGCTTTTTGTTTATTTATGTATTTAATCAACATAAATGATATAACTAGTTTATCTTTAATTGATTTCAATGACCTTAGAATAGAAAATTCAAAAAAATATGTAGAGTTTGAAGCCGTTGTAATTGTTGAGGCATTAACAGGAACCCTTTTTATAAACCCAATTATAAACTCATAATTAATTTAACACATAACAAAAGGGTTGTATTAGAACTTAATTCTTACAGAAAAGATATTTTAAAAATCATTACTTTTTTGAAAAATCAAACTAAAAAAAAACGACTGATTGAAATGTGAGGGTAAAAAGGGGCTATAAAATTTTTGAGTAACATTATTAAGAATGTTTATGACAGAATATAAAATGACCATTATTGTTCCGGTTTTTAACGAATTAGATAACCTGGACAGACTTAAAGCTACACTTTTAGAGTATTTTTCTAAAAGCGCAACCAAAAGTCAGGTACTATTTATAGATGATGGGTCTACCGATGGAAGCTTTAATAAAATACTTGAAATTTGTAATGCTAATAACGATTTTAAGTACATCAAGTTTAAGAAAAATTGTGGTTTGAGCAGTGCTATAAAAGCAGGGATTGATGCTATTACAACTGAACTTACTGGTTATATTGATGCTGATTTACAGACATCTCCCTTTGATTTTGAAAATTTATTACAAGACATTGATTATTACGATGCTGTAATTGGTTACAGAGAAAAAAGGAAGGATACTTTAAGTAAAAAAATTCAATCGTTAATAGCTAATAATATTCGACGTGTTTTAATTAGTGATGGTATTATAGATACTGGGTGCCCTTTAAAAATAATAAAAACAGAGACGGCAAAAAAAATTCCTTTTTTTGATGGTATGCACAGATTTTTGCCTGCCTTAATTCAGTTGCAGGGCGGTCAGGTTAAACAAATTAGTGTTCAGCATTTTAATCGAATTGCAGGAAAATCAAAATTCAATATTTTAAATCGATCAATTAAACCTTTGCAAGATGCTTTTGCTTACCGCTGGATGAGAAGCAGATACATCAATTACACAATTGACAAAACGAATTTGAAGATATGAACGAGTGGCTATCATATAAAACTTTTGTATATATTATAGGTTTTGTAGCACAAATACTATTTTCAGCGAGACTATTATTACAATGGATTCAATCAGAAAAAGTAAAAAAAGTGCTAACACCTGTTATATTCTGGCAGTTGAGCTTGATTGCCTCTTTCTTGCTTTTTGTATACGGATGGATCCGTGATGATTTTGCAATTATTCTCGGACAAACAATTACTTATTTTATTTACATCAGGAATATGCAAATACAAAGCTCCTGGAAAAATTTCCATTGGGTATTTCGTGTTATATTAATTCTGCTACCTTTAACAATTATAGTATACTCTTTTTATAATAACCAAACAGATTTAGATCGTTTATTTAGAAATGAAGATATCCCCTTTAAACTATTATTGTGGGGAAGTATGGGACAAATTATTTTTACTTTCAGGTTCGTTTATCAGTGGATTTATTCAGAACGAAAAAAAGAATCATCACTACCATTTGGTTTTTGGTTGTTAAGTTTAATTGGCTCATTAATGATCCTGAGTTATGCTGTGATTAGAAAGGACCCTGTATTATTTCTGGGCCAGTTATTTGGTTTTATAATATATTTTAGAAATATAATTATTGGATTAAAAGATAAAAAATGAAAACCGATTTACATTTTAAAATTATATTTTTTATATACGCTGTTGCGTTATTGATAAATGTTGGCTCATTCGGGGTGGTTGAAAGCAGCGATGCCAGATATGCCGAGATAGCCAGGGAAATGTATGTTTCGGGAGATTTTGTGCATCCCAATCTACTTGATGTTCACCATTATCATAAACCACCCTTAACTTATCAAATAACTGCTCTTGGCTACAAATTGTTCGGGGTGAATGCCTTTGGAGCTCGTTTTTTCTTGCAAATTGCAATTCTGATTCAAATGATTTTAGTATATAAATTAACGAACCTGTTGTTTAAAAATAAGCAAACTTCTTTATGGGCTACTATTATTTATATGAGCTACCCAATCGTATTAGTTTCTTCAAGAAACTTAACTACTGATGCTTTCCTTGCAACTTTTGTTTTATGGAGTATTTACTCCTGGGTAAAGTATCGGAAAACGGGAATAATATATCATTTATATTTCTTTACAATAAGCCTGGGGCTAGGATTTTTAACTAAAGGCCCTGTAATTTTTATTGTGCCCGTTGGTTTTATCTTGTTTTTCAATCGAATTGAAAAGGCTAAAGTATCTTTTAACATTCATCATGTCTTAGCCTGGTTATTATTTTTAGTAATTGCATCATCATGGTTTGTATATTTATTCGTTCAGAATACCGATTTTATTAATTACTTCCTGGGCAGACAAACAGCCGACCGATTTTCGAAAAATGCTTTTGGCAGAACAGAGCCTTTTTGGTATTTTCTTGTATTTGGCCCTCTAGTTGGAATACCCTGGGTTATCTTGCTTCCATATTTAATAAAAAAACAAATTAAGCTTTTTTCAAAAAGATCATTATATATTGCCTTACTAATAGGATGCATACTACCTCTGTTATTCTTTTCTATATCATCATCAAAACGGATTTTATATATTTTGCCAATTTTTAGCTTAATGGCTATATTGACCGCTCAATTATTTTCAAAGATTTCTATTGAAAAAAGTAGCACTGTATCCAACATATTAATTGGTTTTCTTTTAATTCTGACTTTTGCTTTTCTAGCTGCATTCTTTGTTAATACGGGATTTGTTGTTCCTATACCACTGGCATTGGCAAGCTTTTTATTAATTCCTTTCATTGTTTGGATTTATAAAACCACGCGTGTTAATTTAAAATTAAAATCCATATATGTATCAATTGTAATATCAATATTCTTATTAATAAGCAGCGGCACCATTATCTCTGCCAATCAGTTAAAAGCAAATAGCCCTAAACCAGTTACTGATTTTATATTAAAAAAGAAACTTAACAACAGGAATATTTTAGTTTATAACACTATAAAACCGTCAATAGCCTTCGGGCTAAACAAGTCTGTCATTTCTTTATATGATGGAGACAGTGGTTTAGCCCGTGAGACCCAATTTGAAAAGGACATGAATTGGAAAAAATATTTGATCGATATAAATAATGAAACTGAATTACAATATTTAAAACAAGTTATACAAGAACCAACAGTCCTTTTATTGTACAAAGAAACTCTTTCTGAAAATTTAGAGTGGTTATTAAATCATTATAAAAACATGGAGGTTATGGGAAAATGGACAATTTACTATTAATTATCATTAGTATCCAATTAAAATAAATAAAATGAAGGTACTCCCCTTTGGTTTCCCTTCAAAGTTGTAAATTTATTTTGCAAAAAAGCTTACAACATGGATAAAATTAATGAAATAAAATTTGTCGGACACTAGTGATTTTATATCAAAGAATAAGGCCCAATCATCAGTTTTAGCAGTAAATTTTTCATTTCCGTAATACTTTTTAAGATGTCTTTGCTGTCTCTTCTACACTAGTAGAACTAACATAAAATCTATCTGATTTTTTGGGATAAAAAAAATATATATGAGTAAAAGTTATCCATAACCTAATATAAAAAAAGTCCCGACATTTATTGCCGGGATTGCTCCCCAGGTAGGACTTGAACCTACGACCCCCTGATTAACAGTCAGGTGCTCTAACCAACTGAGCTACTGAGGAATTTTTTTACACTCATTGGGTGTTTTGCGTGGCAAAAATAAGTGCTTTTATTTAATTTTACAATATTCCATATTAAAATTTTTTATTTTTTTTGTGCATAAACACTATCGCTTTGTTTATCTTGTTTTTAGAACTATTAAAAAATTAAAAATTTGTAAAAACCATGTTATCTAAAATCCTGTTTGATTTTCAAAGACCTGAATTTTATTGTATTTTTGGTAAAAAATAATCAACTAAAAAACATTTAACTATTATGTACGGAAAAATAAAAGATCATTTACAAAAAGAACTTGCCGAGATAAAAGAAGCAGGTTTATATAAAAATGAACGAATTATTACTTCGCCTCAAAAAGCTGATATTTCTATAAGTACCGGCGAACAAGTTTTAAATTTTTGTGCCAACAACTATTTAGGCCTTTCGGACAATCCTAAATTAATTGCTGCGGCCAAAAAATCCATGGATAACCGTGGGTACGGAATGTCATCAGTTCGTTTTATTTGCGGAACACAAGATATCCATAAAGAATTGGAAGCTAAAATTGCTGAGTATTTTGGCATGGATGACACCATCTTATATGCTGCCTGCTTTGATGCGAATGGAGGTATTTTTGAACCTCTCTTTACACAGGAAGATGCCATTATTTCCGATTCGTTAAACCATGCTTCGATCATTGACGGAGTAAGGTTATGTAAAGCGCAACGTTACCGGTACAAAAATTCCGATATGGAAGATCTGGAAGAGCAATTAAAACTTGCCCAGGCACAGCGTTTCAGAATTATTGTTACCGATGGTGTTTTTTCTATGGATGGTAACGTGGCTCCCATAGATAAAATTTGTGCATTAGCAGAAAAATATGATGCTCTGGTTATGGTTGACGAATGCCACTCAGCAGGTGTTGTTGGAAAAACAGGGCGCGGTGTTACAGAGCTTTTCGATGTTCGCGGCAAAGTGGATATCATTACCGGAACCCTTGGGAAAGCTTTTGGAGGTGCTATTGGTGGATTCACTACCGGCCGAAAAGAGATTATTGATTTATTGCGTCAGCGATCAAGGCCTTACCTGTTTTCAAACTCTATTCCTCCAGCCGTTGTTGGTGCCAGCATCGAAGTGTTTAACATGCTGGAAAAATCAGATAATTTGCATACCAAACTGATGGATAACCGTGACTATTTCAAAGAAAAAATGATGGCTGCCGGGTTTGATATCAAGCCTTCAGAATCAGCAATTCTTGCCGTAATGCTTTACGATGCCAAATTATCACAAGATTTTGCTGCTAAACTATTGGAAGAAGGAATTTATGTTATTGGTTTCTATTATCCGGTGGTGCCCAAAGGGCAGGCTCGAATCAGAGTTCAGGTATCCGCAGCACACGAAAGAGAGCATTTGGATAAAGCCGTTAAAGCGTTTATTAAAATTGGAAAGGAACTGAATGTGATCAAATAATTTTATTTATTTGCAAAATCGTAAAAAAAGGATCAGCAGAACACTGATCCTTTTTTGTTTGAATTAAAGCAATCGTTTACTATAACGAGGAAAGATCAATGGGTTGGTTGGTAGTTTTTCTGCTTTCAACCACCACATCTTCAACAATTCCTAATACTTCCTGAAACTCACCCTCTATAGCTGAGGTAACAATTAAATCATAAGTTGTTGGAGCCAGGTATGCCAAATGATAGTTTTCTTCTTCGCACGAAATATCACTGGTTACTGCATTAGGAAAACGTGCAATGGTATCAGAAACAGGTTCGTCCGCTTCACTTTCAGTATACATGCCATCTTCATAAGCATACACAATAATATCAACACCTTCAGGAATACTTGTAATACCACCGGCAATTTGTCCGGCCTGGTTATCAACTATTAAACGGATCGTTGGTTTTAAGATATAAAAATCGTTGGCACCTTGTTCCATTATCGATTTCCGGGCATCAAAATCGGCAGTAACAGCAACTTCTCCATTTGCAGGAACTTTAAAAGCGCCTATGCCTTTCCATCCTGTTTCATGTCCGCTGGGAACAAATAAAGGTTGCTCTGTTCCATCCGTAAATTCAATATAACAACCGGGATTGGTTGGGTTAGGGGTTCCAAACTCAGGTACATCAAGAATAAATCTTAATTGAGTATAGGTTCCGGCTTCCAGCTCAAAGCTACCGAGTAGATCCGATTCTCCTCGCGTTAACTCTAAAATATTAAACTTCTGTGGCCCTTCAAAACCTTCAAAAGTCATCCAGTTTTGTCCGCTCTTATTGTACTGAATTTCATTAATGGTCAGGTAAACAGCACTAACAGTACTCATGTCTATGGGAGCATCTGTAATAGAAAGTGTTAATGTTCCTTTTGTGGTGTCGCTTTCGTCTTCGCAACTAACAAATACAAAAGCTGCAAATACGGTTAATACGATTAAGCTAATAATTTTTTTCATGGTTATTAAATTTTAATGGTTTTTCGAATATTAGTTAATTTATCTCTAAGACGACAACCAATGAAAAAGGGTTGGAAAGCAATAAAAAAATTTATTTAATACTGTACTTTAAGGAGAAAGTAATATTTAATGAAGCATTATGTGTTTTATTTAAATAGGATGGGATATATTGATTTCCTGAATAAATATTATTTAAACCATATGTTGCTTTTACACCAGTGCCAAAGCCAAGATTTTTATATAAAGGAAAGATATATTCGTACCCCAAAAATACCCCATAATCCGATTGTGAATAATCATTGGTAATATTTACCCTTTCGTCATCAATTATTTGATACGCGCTATGCAAGTATCCCCAATAACCACCGGCATAGACATTGTGCTCGCCTTTCATATAACGGTTTGATAAGGCAATATAACGTAAGGAAAGGCCCAATTGTGAATAATTAAATTCCATTTCATTGGAAATATATTGCCCGCTTAAATATTCATTATAATCCTGTTTGTTTTGAGATATTACATTAAGATCGAGCTGAATAAATAACCACTCAAATAAATTGGCTCCGGTAAATACCCCAAAATTGGAACCAAACGAGGCATTTGAAGCAATAAGGCTTGATCTGTCCATCCCTGTATAGGTTTTTTCGTTCAGCAACCAGGTATTGGCAAGTTGTCCGGTTGCTCCGGCATATATTTTCTGAAAAGCAACGCTTTCCTTTTCCGATTTAATAACAATTTCATTTGGTTCTGTAATAGCCAATTTTTTTATATCCTGTTTGTTTAAATAATCTATATTTACTTCGAGAGGTTGAATAAGCGAAGCAATCAACCTTTCGTTACTTCTGGCTTTTTCTTCGGCTCCCTGGCTGGCTTCTTGCTCTTTAATATATTCTAAACTTTGTTTGTCAACAATGGTTTCAGCCAGTTGGATTGTTTCCTGCGGTGTTATTGTATGTGAAATATTTTGTTTCTTGATAGATTCGGTGCTTTCTTCCGATTTATTATTTTCAATCTTTTCAATCTTTTCGTTCATCGGTTTATCTATATCATTCTCAATAACAGTTGTTTGATCAGCCATTTGCTTTTCAAGGTTCGAGTTACTATATAATGAATACCACCAATACCCGCCAGCTAAAATAAAAATTAATAATCCTGCTGCGGCAGCATACCAGAACTGGCGTTTAACAGTTGCTTTTTGTTCGAGATGTGCATTAATCTTTTGCCACGAATGGTCAATATCCAGCTGGTCCTGAACATTCTCCCAAACACTTTCGGGAGGTTCAAGATTACCAGTTTCAATTTTATTTTTATACCATTTTAAAAAATCCATCGTTTCAGGCACTTATTTTATTAAGCCAAGATATTAACAATTTTCGGGCACGGTTAAACTGCGATTTTGAAGTTCCCTCAGTTATATTCAGCTTTGCAGCAATTTCTTTATGTGTATATCCTTCCAAAGCATAAAGATTAAAAACCAACCTGGCACCTTCCGGCAATCGGCTTACCTGTTTTAACAAATCTTCAGTTTGAAGATTTTGCAAGGCATCCGAATCGTAACTACCTTCTTTTATCACTTCTTTATCTGAAATATAATTTTGTATTCTTTTTTGTTGCCTTAAAAGGTCGATGGCAGTATGTGTAACAATTTTCCTGATCCATCCTTCCAGTGACCCCTCTTGTTTAAAATCTTTTATCCGGTTAAAAATTTTAATAAACGATTCCTGTAGCATATCCTGAGCCATTGCCCGATCACCAGCATAACTCAAGCATATGCCATACATCTTTTTTGCATACTTTCGGTAGAGCATTTCCTGATATTGCCTTTTATTTTTCCGGCATCCTTTCAGAATTTCCTCTTCACTATATAAGTCGACTTTCATTAACTACTTAAAAATTACCCGAATTGATTTTTCCAACCGGGTAGCCAATAAGTTAAAAATATCGGTATTTTTTTCTGTATTTATTAAAATAGTTTCTTCACTATTAACCATGGTTGTTTCAGCTAGTTGAACCATCCCCGGATTAACCAGTTGAAACATAAAAGGAATATCAACTAAAACAGTTGCAGTGGAAGGATTGTTCTTTTTTAACACAATTTGCTCATTCCCGTCTTTGTTATTAGCTTTTATCCTCACATTTTCTGTAAAAGAATATTCAAAAACAATTGGAACTTCATCGAGTGGGCCACGCTGAAAATGGCCTTGTAAACAAATTGCATTCTCTCCTTCCTGTCCTAAAGAAAAATTCATTTCAATTCGATTATAAACCCCTTGCGGGATATCAAAAGAAAATTGTTGGTTAACGTTGCCGTTATGTAATTCGGCTTGTAAGGCATTATCAAAATGTTTGGTAAAAAAGTAATCTTCTCCCTGATCTCTTCGGCCATCAAAATCAAGGCTTTGTATAATAATTGTTCCCTGACTTACCTCGAAACCTCCCCCTGATTTCAGTCCTGTTTCTGTATGATATGGTTCCATGGCAAAAGCCAGGTTTACCTTTACAGGTAAAGTAAGTTCATCTTTTTCGCATGATGATAAACAAACCAAACAAACAAAAATTGATATGCATAAAAGATTTTTCATCTTTTTAAGGATTAATGTTTTAACTTATAGACGAAAAATCCATTCAAAAGGTTGTAAGCGAAGTAAAAAAAA